>JAOAPH010000074.1 GCA_025462835.1 Candidatus Angelobacter sp.
TGTAGTCTCGAATCCCTTCGCGCACATACGGGAGTTGAAGACCGATGAGTACAAAGACCACTCCGTTCAGAACAAAGGTCAGCGATTGCCAAACGGAATAAATTTGGATTCGCACATTGGGAGAAAAAAACTGGGCGCTCTTGCGGCTGAGATAAAGTCCACTTGCCACGACAGCAAGCACACCCGAGGCGCGCGCTGCCTCTGCCGCGAGGTAGGCAGCATATGGAACCAGCAAGCTGATGGTGATTTCAATGGGTCCATCTTCAATGCGACGCTCAAACCATTCGACGACCAGGCCAATGACCAATCCGATTGCAAGTCCCACAACCGTCAGATAGGCGAGGCGCGCGAGGGCCGTTGTGACCGTAGGTGTCTGTTGCTGAACGACCATGGCAATGCCGAACTCCAGCGCAAGCAGTCCACTGGCATCATTGACCAGGCTTTCACCTTCGAGGATATCCACGACACGCTGCGGCAATCCCAAGCGCTTGCCAATGGAGGTGGCTGCAATCGCATCTGTGGTAGAGATCACGGCCCCGAGCACGAAGCCTGTACGCCAGTCGAATCCTGGAAAAACCCTCGTCGCCGCCGCAGCGACGCCGAAGACGGTGAACGTCACCAAACCGAAGGCAAGCAGGAGAATGCTGACCAGGTGGTATTGGAAATCGCGCCATGAGGTGAGCCAGGCAGCGGAATAGAGAAGAGGCGGCAGTACGACGAAAAAAATGAGATCGGGACTTAGCCGGATGGGTGGAATTCCGGGAACAAAGCTCAACAGCAATCCAGCGAGGACCAATACGATTGGAAAGGGGGTCTTGAGTCTTCGCGCCAGCTCCGCAAACGCTACCACGAAGAACAGAAGCAGCAGAAAGACTAGTTCGAGGGCATGAATATTGCCGCCTTGCATCGAATCACCCGTGGAAAAAAATATAGCAAATACGGGTGCGCTCAGCCGAAGTGCTTCAAAACTTCTCTATCTGATCGCAATAACCTTTGAAGTTACGATGCAGTTCAGTCATCGAATCGCCGCCGAATTTTTCCAGAGCGCATTTTGCTAAAGTCAACGCAACCATCGCCTCGGCCGCGACGCCTGCAGCCGGCACTACGCAAACGTCGGAGCGCTCATACGCAGCCTTGACCGTCTCGCGCGACTTGAAGTCCACCGATTGCAATGGACGTCGCAAGGTTGAGATTGGTTTCAAATAGCCGCGAACGATAATGTCCTCGCCGTTCGAAATACCGCCCTCGATGCCGCCTGCATTGTTGCTGGGACGGGTGAAACGAGTGTAAGCGTCGTCGTTGTCCGGCTCTGGCGCAGCGTAGCCTATCTCATCATGAACAGTGGATCCGAAGGAAGTGGCTGCGCGGATGCCGCGGCCAATCTCCACGGCCTTCACCGCCTGTAGCGACATGACTGCGGCGGCGAGCAATCCGTCGAGGCGCTCGTCCCAGTTGGCATATGTGCCCAGCCCCGGCGGTACCTTATGCGCCACCACTTCAAAGACGCCGCCGACAGAATCTCCGGTGCGCAGAGCCTTATCGACTTCCGCCTTCATCATTTGTTCGGAAGGTTCATCGGCACAATTCAGCAAGATCTCATTTTTGCTGTGAAGAGCGCTCAATCGCTCCCATTCGACGTCATTCTGATTCTCGGCAGCTCCGACAGCGATCACATGACTTAGAACTTCGATGCCCAATTCCCGCAATAGCAACTTGGCGAATGCGCCGACAGAAACACGAGCAGCCGATTCGCGCGCCGAGGCCCGCTCCAAGACGTATCGAGCTTCGGGGAGGTTGTATTTCAACGCACCCGCCAGATCGGCGTGGCCGGGACGCGGCGAGGCCACCGCTTTGTGTTTTGCTGGATCACCCGCCGCCACGGGCAAGGCCTCTTCCCAATTCTTCCAATCCGCGTTTTTCAACTGGATCGAGATCGGCGAGCCGATCGAATAGCCGTTGCGCACTCCAGAAAGAATGTGTGCCTGATCGGATTCAATGCGCATACGACCGCCACGGCCGAAGCCCTGCTGTCGTCGCCAAAGTTCACGGTCGACGAAAGCCTGGTCGATGGACAGTCCCGCAGGAATGCCTGAGATGACCGCAACCAAGGCCTCACCGTGTGATTCGCCCGCAGTGTAAAAACGCAACATAAGAGGTAGAGTTCTGATTCTAAACGGAAATCCCGAACGACAGAATAATTCACCGAATCGGAAGGTGCCGCGAAGCTTGCAGGGTGCTTCGGGCGAGCCAGCCAGCCTTAGCCTCGACTCCCAAAAACTAATATCAATATAGTTAATATTTAATGGATAACTAGATGAAATTCGGGGTACAATTGCGAAATCGCTGCACATTTAGTGTTAATCACGTAGTTAGCCTCTGCAGTCAGAGTGGCTGCATCATAGTACCTGCACCATAATTCCCATGGGCCCCGGAGTAGTTGTGACCGCTGTTTTGCCGTTGAACGACCGTTCGCGAGAACTCGTTCTTGAAGTCGCCTCCGCACTACAACCGTACTTCCCCGACATCACAGCGAATTGGCGTGCACGGATACTGCAGGAATTCCCACTCGACGAGCGAGCGCTGGCCACATTGGAGCGGACTACGGTTGCCACGGGTTCCTCTTATTTTTGCCACGGGGACTTCACCGGATTCTTTGAAAATGTCACCTACTTCGGAACGCGACTCGCAAAGCTTGAAGTCGACACGCGCATCGTAAGCCGGGCGTTGGAGTTGTACCAAGAAGCGTGCGAGCCGTACTTGGCCGGCATTTTCTGCGACCGCCGGTCGCAAGCCCTCTGGGCGCTGGAGATGCTTTCGGCGTCGACCTTTGGCGCGGTGTCCGGGGCGTACTTCGATACACGCTCGCGGGAATCGCAAGCACTGCTTTCGATCCTGGATGTAGAACTGGTGGACAGCTCGCTGGACTCCATGTTGCAGCGGGTTCTTGAGATCACCTGCCAGACCTTTGACGCGGTTCTAGGGCTGGTCATGCTCCGCGATAAAGAGTCCGACCTGTTACGCGTCCATGCCTCTCTGGGGTTGGACCCGCAACTTCGCGGAGAATTTATTTTCAATCTCGGACAGGGTCTGTGCGCCACGATTGCGAAAACGGGTGAACCGTCCATCGTGCTGGATACCAGCCGCGATTCTCGCGTCCTTAGCCCGGAGATCAAGGAGAAGGCCACAACGCTCTGGGGTGTGCCGCTGAAATATGACGGGCAGACCATAGCTGTGATGTTGATCGGATTTTCGAAACCGTATGAATGGATGCCCACTGAACGCGAGCTCATGCGGGCCATTGCCGATCGCTCGGCTCTCGCTATCGACCGGGCACAGATCACACAGACGCTGCGCGAGCGGGAATCGCGGATCGCAGAATTATCCAGCCATCTTTTGCGCGCGCAGGAAGAAGAACGCCGCCGAATCAGCCGAGAACTCCACGATGAAACCGGCCAGGCGCTGATGGTGATCCGCCTGTATCTGGACATGCTGCAGGCAAGCCTCGTGGGCAAGGCGCCCAAGACGAAGGTGCAAGAGACTCTGGAAGTGGTGGATCGGACGATTGAAGGCATCCGCCGCATCATCGCGCGGCTTTCCCCCATGGTGCTGCAAGAGTTGGGACTGTTCGCTGCTCTCCGCAAGGAAGCCAAGGACCTGGAAAAGAATTCAGGCGTGAAGACGCGAGTGGCGATCTCAGAGCAAGTCGGCCGGCTGGGACCGGAGACGGAGATGACGATTTACCGCATCGTGCAGGAGGCGTTGCACAACGTGGCCAAGCACGCACAAGCGAGCAAGACCAATATTTCCATGACGCGAAGCAATGGAACGGTGAAAGTCCTGGTGGAAGACGATGGTGTTGGGATATTCCCAAACAGCAACTTCCGCGGGAACTCATTCGGACTAGCTGGAATCAAAGAACGAGTAAGCATGCTGGGCGGAGTAGTGCGCGTGGTCTCACTGAAGGGCAAAGGAACGCGCATTGAGATCGATGTCCCGGCGAATGAACGAGAAGAACAGCAAGAAATTGCGAACGTAATCCCAAACAGAGAAATACTGCAAGCCGCCGCAGCCAGTGGCGGAGAAAGCGATACCCATGCCAAAGATTAAATGCCTATTAACTGATGATCACACGCTCTTCCGCCAGGGAGTTCGCAGGTTGTTGGAAACCGAATCGTCCGATTTCGAAGTGATCGCCGAGGCCTCTGATGCCGGACAAGCCGTGGAAAAAGCGCGCGAACTGCGGCCCGATGTCGTGCTGATGGATATCGGCATGGCGGGACTGTCTTCCTTTGAAGCAGCGCGGCAGATCCGCAAGAATCGTCCGGAGACCAAGGTCCTGTTCCTCACAATGTACGAGGACGAAGACTACCTTGTGCAGTGTCTGGAGGCGGGCGCGGCCGGATATGTTTTGAAAGACACGCCTGCGACGCAATTGCTGGCCGCTGTGCGCGACGTATACAAGGGTGGCAAGTACTTGAGCTCGCAAGTGCTAGGCAAGCTGGTCGAGGACTTCCGCTCGCGCGTGCGCGATACGAAATTGCGTCCTCGGATTTCCACGCTGACTCCTCGGGAGCGCGAAATCTTGAAGCTTCTGGCCGAGGGAAATTCGGTAAAGGAGATCGCCGTGATCCTGGGACTCAGCGTCAAGACCATTGAAGCCCACAAGTTCAACCTGATGCGCAAGCTTGATATCCACAACAAGGCGCAGTTGGTCACTTATGCAATACAGAAGAAAATAATAAAAATTCCCATCACCGGATAATCGCGCCATGACCAAGCTTCTGTTTGTTGACGATGAGCCGACAATACGCCTAACCCTGCCCCGGATCCTCGAGATGCACGAATTCGAAGTGAAGGCGGCGGCAAACGTTTCTGACGCGCTGGCTTTAATCCAGTCAGAAAAATTTGACGTGCTGCTCTCCGACTTGAATATTGGCGAACCGAGTGACGGCTTTACCGTGGTCAGTGCAATGCGCCGAATTCAACCGAATGCAATCACTATCATCATCACTGGTTTTCCGGCATTTGAGACGGCGCTGGAAGCGATTCGCGGGCAAGTGGACGACTACATCGTGAAGCCGGCGGATACAGAAGAGCTGATTGAAACCATTCGGAAGAAGTTGATCAACCGCAGTCCTCGGCACGTGCCCGCACCACGGCGCCACGTTTGTGATGTTGTACAGAGCAACCTCGATTTCATCGTGAAGCAATATCTCGAGAGATTAAGATCAAGGCAGGACTTCCCCGTGGCCAATCTGACAGACGATGAAATCAGAAACAGCATTCCACGTGTGCTCCAGCAGGTAGTCAGGGATATTCAGGAACGGGATGCCAGAGCAAATCCTGGAACCACCGAAGGCGCAAAAGAACACGGGCGATTGCGCTGCGCCCAGAGATTCCAGCCGTTGCATCTTCTTGAAGAGATTCGCATCCTGAGAAATCTTGTGTACACCACCATCCAGAACAACCTGTTGATCCTTGAAGTTAGTTCGCTGATTCCTGATATGGTTCGCATCAGTGACAGCTTGGACGCGAGACTCAGGGAAGCAATGGGAGCGTATCTCGAAGAATGGAAACCTGAGATGTTGAAGAAACGACCTGCCTAGAGCGCAAGGTCGGCGAAAGATTTTAAATCGCTTACTTCCAGATCTGGAGTCGCAACCGCAGTCTTCGAAGCGCCTAGTCCGTCCCGACTTGCCCGACGATTTACCCACACAGTACGAATCCCGAGTGCCTGCGCGGGAACCACGTCGTGATAAATGCTTTCGGCAACGTGCAGCACTTTCTCTTTCGGCAAGCCGATCCTTTTCAATGCGGTCTCGAAATTCCGGTGCGATGGCTTATAACTGCCCACCTGCTGCGCGGTGATCACGTGATCGAAGGGAACTTGCAAATGTCGTGCGGAATGAGCGAAGAGGTCGTCATCGATGTTCGAGATGATGGCTAGCTTGTACTTCGATCTCAAACGCCTAAGCGCGTCCACCGTATCGGGATATGGCTGCCAATCGCGGATAGAATCGGCCAGGGAGCCGGTTTCAGCGTCAGTCCATACGATGTTGTACTGGACGCCTAGCTCGCGCATCACGTCGGCTAGTATCTCGCGAGACATCTGGTATCCGCGCGATTGAATTGCCGGTTCCAGTTCGGCATATGCGGTGAGAATTTCTTTGTCGTTGAATGT
>JAOAPH010000109.1 GCA_025462835.1 Candidatus Angelobacter sp.
CTAATCCTTATCGTCGCTTTAACCTTCTGCGTGGCAGTTTCGGCGCAGACCGGAGCCCAGTCTCCAACAGGAACGTCTCAAACAGGAACGTCACAGACCGGAACGCAACCGCAGACGGGCATGTCCACAGGTACGCAGCAACCCTCGCCGGGAATGCAGCAGCCTCCCATGCCGAGCAATTCGCAATCGGGCATTTCGCAACCTGGCGGCGGCACTGAGCAGCAGATCCGCACCATGGAAGAACAACTGAGACAGTCTGTGATGCGTAATGATCCCAGCTTCTTGGAGCAACATGCTACCAACGACTACGTCTCCATCGGAGCGAATGGCATGCAACTGACAAAAAGCCAGGTCGTGCAGGGCTTCAGGTCGGGAGACATTCGTTACCAATCAATTGAGCCGATCGGCACACCCACAGTGCGAGTTTTTGGAGACAGCGCGATCGTGAATGGAGAGGCTGCCGTAAAGCTGACCGCTTTCGGCCAGCCTCTCGCAGGAAACTTCCGATACACCCGCGTGTGGGTGAGACAGGGCGGCGATTGGAAGGTGGCGTCATTTGAGTCGACGCCCGAACAGCCGCAAACAAAATAAATTCGCAACTGCTACCGGAAACAAAAAAGCGCTCCCCGAATCGGAGAGCGCCTTTTTCTGTTCCCAGATTTCTGTTCCTCGTCTGTTAGCTATTTGCGTCCAAACGCCTGCTGGTACGCCTGCTGATATCCCTGCCGATACTGCTGCTCGTACGTGCCCTTGTCGCCCAGGCTGTTGTTGTATCCGCGATCCGGGTGGTTGTAGCCCGGACCGTACTTGAACGGACGCCCAGCCTGCCTGTCAGCCCGACCATCATTGCTTCCATCCTGGTATCCCATGTTGTATCCGGGATTGCCACTCACATTGCCGCGGTTGCCATATCCACCATTCGGATTTCCATTGCCATTGCGATAGCCGTCATTATCGTTCCTGCCATTGCCATTCCGATAGCCGTCATTGTCGTGCCCGCCATTGCGATTCCCGCGCGCTTCCTGATATCCGCGGCTATAGCCGGCGTCGTACGCACGGCGGTCGTCGTCAGACTTCCAGCGTTTGTGCTGCTGGTGGTTGTTCTTGTTGTGCTCGGCATCCTGTCGACCGAATTTCAGGCCGTCCTGGTACGCGGCACTGTTCTGGTAATTGTTGTCATTGCGATCCCGGTCCTGGTTACCATCATCATTATTACGATGGCCGCGCTCAGGCCGGTTATCTTGAGCATGGACGAGGGCAGAATTGCCCACGATCAATGCCAGTGAAATCATCAGCAATCGAAATAGCTTCACAATGCCCTCCGAGCCAAATTGACCCAGCTACATAGTATTCCCAATGCAATTCCAAGTGCAGGGAACAATTGTCAATTAGGCGATACAAGGTAAGAAGCTGAAAACCCTCTGCGGGTTGTGTGTGCCCCGCTTTTCCTTTATTTCCACAGCATTGCACCAATCTTGTGTAATTGACGGCACCCCAACATCTCCATAAAGTGCCAATGGGAAGCTACAAACCTCGGAAACAAGACCAACTCAGAACAAGCAGCGATCTCCTGAATACTTTTCAGACGATTTGCACAGAAAAATTCAACAGCAAAATGCTCCAATTCACGAGATCAGCGCACAGCAAAATACCTTAAGTGCTTGCCTTTCAGGTAGAACCAAGAGATGCAACAAGTAGTACAATAGAGACACCATATGTTGCGTTTATTTCTTGACACGTACAACATACAGGCGTAAAGTCGCCATCCACTAGGGGAGAAATCATCGCCTAAGTGGTGGTTTCAAACTGACAAAAAGTGGCAACAACTCCCAGACAGAGGTGGCTGGGAGCGCAACAGAATCAAAAAGGTAATCCACGCGGTGACTCGCCCCGACTCCAAACAAGCCTGGGGCAAAACAAGTTGATTTGACAATGATTCCGGCGGCTGCATCGCAGGACCCTTGCCGCCGGAGTCAGCATAAGGATTCGTTTTATGGGGCTCGCTTTTCGAGACCCCGATTTTGCCAGCTTCGTACACGGGTTTTAGGCCCGTTTTGACATCAGCAGTACCGACCAAGAACAGTAGGAGAGCCAGCACATGGCCGAAGTAACCAACAAGATCGCCAACGCCGCCGCAACATCCGCGCCAACCACAGCGCCCAGCACATCCGACAAGAAATCTGCGCCCGGTTTAACTTTCAAGCGCTTCTTCACCAAGCCCACGCAGTCCGCTTACGACCAGGTCGAGTGGGAACTGCGCACCGCGTCCATCACTGACGCCACCGGCAAGTCGATCTTCGAACAGAAAGATGTGGAAGTCCCCAAGGACTGGTCGATGACCGCGACCAACATCGTCGCCAGCAAGTATCTCCACGGACAGATCGGCACGCCCGAGCGCGAGTCTGGTGTGCGATCGCTGATCAGCCGCGTCGCCGACACCATCCACGGATGGGGCAAAGCCCAGGGCTACTTCCGCTCTGACGCCGACGCCGAAACTTTCCACGAAGAACTCGTCCACCTGCTCGTCACGCAGAAGATGGCATTCAATTCGCCCGTCTGGTTCAACGTCGGTTGCGACAAGCTCGAGCCCAACTCTGACGCGCAGAATTGGCATTGGGAACGCACCGCGAACATGGTGAAATTCGGTGTCACCGGATACCGCACTCCGCAGTGCTCGGCCTGCTTCATCAATTCGGTGAAAGACTCGCTCGACTCCATCCTCACGCTCGCCAAGACGGAAGGCATGTTGTTCAAGTGGGGAAGCGGCACGGGCACAAACCTTTCGTCGCTGCGCTCGTCCACCGAACAGCTTTCCGGCGGCGGCACCGCCAGCGGCCCGCTCAGCTTCATGCGCGGATTTGACGCCTTCGCCGGTGTGATCAAATCCGGCGGCAAGACGCGACGCGCCGCCAAGATGGTCATCCTCAACGTTGATCACCCGGACATCATGGATTTCATCGACTGCAAAATGAGGGAAGAGGCCAAGGCCTGGACGCTGATGCAAGCCGGATATGACGGCTCCACGCCCGACTCTGAAGCCTACAGCTCCATCTTTTTCCAGAACGCCAACAACTCCGTGCGCGTGAATGACGAGTTCATGCACGCCTTCCAGCGCGACGCCGATTTCACCACCAAGGCCATTCGCGACGGCCGCGTCATCAACACCTATCCTGCGCGGGACATCATGCGCAAGATCGCCGAAGCCACATGGCAATGCGGCGACCCCGGCATGCAGTACGACACCACCATCAACAAGTGGCACACATCGAAGAACACCGCGCGCATCAACGCGTCGAACCCCTGCTCGGAGTACATGTTCCTCGATGACTCCGCCTGCAACCTCGCCAGCTTGAACCTGATGAAGTTCGCGCCCAACGGCCAGTTTGACGTCGAAGCCTACAAGCACGCCGTGGACATCACCATCACCGCGCAGGAGATCCTCGTCGACAACTCCGGATACCCCACCGAATCCATCGCGCGCAACTCGCATGACTATCGCCCGCTCGGTTTGGGATACGCCAACCTCGGCGCGCTCTTGATGGCCGCCGGTCTCCCCTACGATTCCGACGCTGGCCGCGACTACGCCGCTACGCTCACCGCCATCATGTGCGGCGAAGCCTATCTGCAATCCGCGCGCATCGCCGAGCAATGCCCAACCCTCGCGCCCGCCACCGAGCTCACACAGTCGGCAACATATTCGGGCGGCGCTTGCCCCGGCTTCTACGTCAACCGGGAACCGTTCCTTGACGTCATCCGCATGCACCGCGCTTCGGTGAACAACATCGGAATCCCCCAACCCTCTGCGTCCTTTGCGACCTCTGCGGTGAAGGATCTTCCGCAATTGATCGAAGCCAGCAAGCAATGCTGGGACCAGGCTCTCGCCCACGGCGAGCGCTTCGGATACCGCAACTCGCAGATGACCGTCCTCGCTCCCACCGGCACCATCGGCTTCATGATGGACTGCGACACCACCGGCATTGAGCCTGATCTCGCGCTGGTGAAGTACAAGAAGCTGGTCGGCGGCGGCATGATCAAGATCGTCAACAACACCGTGCCCACCGCGCTATTCAAGCTGGGATACACAGACGAGCAGTGCAACGCCATCGTCAGCTACATTGACGCCACCGGCACCATAGAAGGCGCGCCCGCCCTCAAGGACGAGCACCTTCCTGTATTCGATTGCAGCTTCAAGCCCGCCAAAGGCACGCGCACCATTCACTATCTCGGACACATCAAGATGATGGCCGCCGCTCAGCCCTTCATCTCCGGCGCCATCTCGAAGACGGTGAACCTGCCCAACCACGCCAACGTCGATGACATCGCTGAGGCTTACACCGAATCCTGGCGACTCGGCCTCAAAGCCGTCGCCATCTATCGCGACGGCTCCAAAGGTGGACAGCCTCTCAACGTCTCCTCCGCCGACGGCAAGTCCGCGAAGAAGATTGATGGCGCTCAGCAAACCACCGTCCCCAACGCCGCGGAAAACCAGAAGCAGTTGGAAGTCGCTCTCGCCGCCGCGCTCGCGCAAGATCAAGACGCGCCGCCCCGAGCCATCCGCCACCGCCTACCCGATGAACGCGTCTCCATCACGCACAAGTTCAACATCGGCGGACACGAAGGCTACATCAACGTCGGCCTCTACAAGAACGGACAGCCCGGTGAGATCTTCATCCGCATGGCCAAAGAAGGTTCCACCGTCTCCGGGCTCATGGATTGCTTCGCCACCGCCACTTCCATCGCGCTGCAACACGGCGTCCCGCTCAAGCTGCTCTGTGAAAAGTTCTCGCACACCCGCTTCGAACCCAGCGGATGGACCCAGAACCAGGACCTCGGCTTCGCCAAGTCCATCATGGATTACATCTTCCGCTGGCTCCAACTGCGCTTCTTGACCAACGAACAGCAGTCACTCTTCGCCGGACTCCTCAAGCCGAAATCGCCGCTCTACGTCAGCGCTGGCGAAGGCGTGGACGCCCCAGGTGTGGCACAGCCGCCCTCGGCTGTGAGTGCTGATCAACTCGCTCTACGCACAACACCACCGCAAGCCGGCATCGCTCCGGAAATTGGTTTGCCGACAGCCGATAGCCGACCGTTGACAGCTGGTCGCGAAGCGACCCACCATGTACATGCGGCCGACGCCCTCAAGAGCATCATCGATCTCGGCGACGCACCTTCATGCCACGTTTGCGGAGCCATCATGACGCGCAACGGAAGCTGCTACCGCTGTGGAGAGTGCGGATCGACCTCAGGTTGTTCGTAGAACTGCTTTGAGAGGACACGGCTTCGGGTTGTATCAGGGCACGGCTTCAGCCGTGCCGAATGGTGGCACTGTTTTGACAGGGCACGGCTTCAGCCGTGCCGATTCGGGCCAGTAATGAATGGGGCTTTAGCCCCTGAGGGTTTCGGGTGGCGCAGGCCTTTAGGCCTGCATAAAGAACACCACCCCACACCTGTCGTCCCGAGCGAGCGGCTTTAGCCGCGAGTCGAGGGACAATGCAGTTGCTTTGCTTTACCGGGCCTGAAAATCCGATGTGAACAAACTGTGAATGGGGGCACGGTCACCGTGCCCCCCATGTTCTTTAGGAAAACAGATGAAACCGTGGACAGAGTCTGAGCGTGTACTGCCAGTATCACTTAACCTTGCGCCGCTCAGGAATCTTCAATAAAGTCACCGCATGACTTTTAAAGTGGGCGACTGGGTTGAGAGTTCATTCCACGGTATCGGCCAGATTGACGAAGATCGGGCGCATGGAAAATTTGCTGTTCGGTTTGCGAAGTATCCAACGGAGATTAAGCTGATTATTGCTGCTAGTCTCAGTCCAAGTGAACCACCGTCCCCTGATTTCTCTTTCCCCAAAATAACGAAAGCACGTACTCCTGGAGCTAATACCTTCCCTCGGAACCGCAAACTAGCTATCAGTTTCGATCACTTAGTCTCTGGCTTTTTGAGGGTCTTTCCGGACGGTTTTGATGGTGCCCGTTTCGATGTGGCCGAACGGCAGTACAAGGACAAGGCTGCATTACTGTTGCGCGAGCAACTCTCCCGGGAGATGTTCGAACGCAAATTGAGTGGAGAAACTGACTCCCTATACGATTCTGTCAAAAAAGTTGTTCAAGCAACTAACCTCATTTTTTCGAGAGAGAAAATCAAGCTCGTTTCGGCGCTTAAAGATGAGATAAACCAAAAGTTGTTCGCACAGGCGCTTTTCGAACTTCTCTACGGGAGTGGCGACGAGGAAGAACGGTTCGAGAGCTTTGTGGGCGTTGCTTCGCGGTTGGATTCCTGCAAATGGACAGTTGCCACGTATTTCCAATTTCTTGCAACAGCCGGCGAGAAGATGTTCATGAAGCCAGCGGTCATGCAGCCAATGGCCGATTCCGTGTCGGTGGCACTTGAGTATGCTGTGACTCCTAATTGGCGAACTTACTGCAAACTGCAGGAACTATCGGAAAAGGTCATGGCGGAGCTGAAGAATCGAGGACTCACCCCGAGGTCAGGCATGGACGTACAGGGATTTATCTGGTCAGCAATTCGAATCAATCAAGACAAATACGAAACCTAGGACTGCCGGGTGCCCCACGTTCGCGAAGCTAACGTGGGGATTTCAGTTGCAGTACCTGACTCGGGGCTGCCCCACCCTTATCCGAAGGATAGGGTGGGATGGCACAACCTATTGTTTCTCAGGCCGGCTGGACATCAATCAATTCATCCTCCGGAACTTCCAACTGCACGCTTTCGTTGAACCACACGATGTAATAAACGGTCCCAACTGGCGCCAAATGTAAACCACTGGATTCATCCCGCGACATAACTCGAACGGCAGCGATCCTGCCCATAAAACCTGGCATGTGTTGCGGCGGTGCGCTCGAGATCACCCAAACCCTCTCGCCTCTCCGAAACTTGAACATCAATCCCACTCGCTCGCCGATTCTTCTCCATTTAATTAAGTCATGCAGATGAAATCTCGCCACCGCGAGATAAATTAAAATCCCGCCAGCGGATAGAAAGAGGGCCATCGTGAATTCTGCAGCCAAACGCAAGGCGGATTTACTTTGATATAAGCCCGGGTACGTGCTCCAACGTTGCAAATAGAATGCCAGCAATATGAGAGCCGCTACGCCGATAAGAGCAATCAATCTTTGAGGGCCCTCTAGAAAATTGCAAATCGCCACGGCAAGGAGCAGCAGCCCAAGCAGGGCTAATATGCCAAAAATTGCGATCCCAAGAGGTAGAAAAAAGTGTTTCATCCGGACGGACGATATTAGCATTAGCAGAAATATGTCAGGTGCCCAACCTAACTCATTAGGGTGGGTATTTGCTTATCCCTTCTCGGGCACTCTGCGATCATTGTCTTCCACAACGTTCACGGCCCATGCGCCACCCAACGTGATGAAGGCTATGTTCTCCTCTTCGGCGCCAACCCATGTCTGATGCACTTCGAATAATCCAAAGCCGGCGAAGCCGGCCCGGTAGAAGCGCTGGCCTTTAGGCCAGCGAAACCGCACGGCTTAATTAGAGCGCTTTAGCGCTGGGCCTTTCGTGTATAACTGGTTCCCATGCTGCGGCTCGCACCCCAGGAGATCAGGACTTTTTTCATCACCTCCATCGCTTCCGGACGCCGCCCTCTATTCCAGACCGAACGCATGGCTCTCCTCCTGATTGACGTCTTTCGCGACAATCGCGAGAAGGCTCGTCTCGCCTTGCACGAATATGTCGTGATGCCGAATCACATTCATTTGCTCTTTACGCCCGCGCCGGAAAATCCATTGGAGAAATGTGCGCAATTCATCAAAGGAGGATTTTCGTTTCGTGCAAAGAAGGAATTGGGTACTAATAGTGAGATCTGGCAGCCCAGCTTTACTAACATCGCATTGAGGATCCGCGAGATTATGCGCAGCACAGGGAATACATACATGAAAACCCTGTGCGGGCAGGATTAGTGAAGAGCGCGGAAGATTATCCATACTCATCGCTCAATGCCAAATTTGATCTTGCCCCCGCGCCAAAACATCTCCAGGGCTAAAGCCCTTTTGAAATTGGAAATAACGCGGGGCTGAA
The DNA here is from genome assembly GCA_025462835.1 of Candidatus Angelobacter sp. Classification (GTDB taxonomy): domain Bacteria; phylum Acidobacteriota; class Terriglobia; order Terriglobales; family Acidobacteriaceae; genus JAICLA01. The sequence continues at coordinate 8,057 of JAOAPH010000109.1, forward strand.
GCCCCGCTCTTCTACCGTAACCCGTTCGCACTGGAACATAGCCACCCAACGTCTTATATTGGACCGTGAGCGCGGGGTCAGCTCATTTCAGAGAAAAGCGGCCGGCTGCCCCACCCTAACTTGTTATGGTGGGTGTTTCTCCGTGCCTCCGTGGTGAACGCTTTTCGAGAAACGAGAAACCAGAAACTAGAAACCGCTCTTCGCCATCACTTCTCCGCAGCCGATGCCAGCCAATACCCAAGAACAGTCAATACAATAAAGCCCGCTGCCACCACAAGGTTCGGATACACAACCCGACCGGCAATGTGGGGAATACTCTCCGCGGGGCCGGCCCATGCAGTCGATCCGGGCAGAATCGACGTTATGTAAAACAGCGGTGTCCAGAATGAAAGTGAGATCAGGGCAGCCACCTTGATTCCAACTTGCGGTTCAAGCGATCGACGCCAGACAAGCCAGATGCCCGTCGCCGACACACCTGCCAGAAGGAACAAGAGCAGTGCGCCATGAAAACGTGCATGTCCGTGCCACTCCGGGTTGAGCAGGTGATTGGGACTCCAGTCGAGCAGGAAAGACAGGATCGAACCGCCGGCAAGGATGACTGTCAGCAAAACTTTTCCGACAATGACTCGTTTCATCTCGTATCTCCAAACAGAGTAAGACGATGATACTGAGCTCTCAATTAACAAGTTGTCGAATATTTACGCAGGGTGCTCCACGTGTGAGCCTGTCCTGAGCGAAGCCGAACGGGAGAAGCTAGCGTGGGGATTTCAGTCGCGCCTTCCGGTCAGTGCCTAAGTGCCGGGGAAGGATCGCTTTGGAGGGGCACGACTTTAGTCGTGCCGTAAGAAGACAAACGCGTTTCCTTCCGCTCTGCCGAAGGCCGCGCAAAGCGCGCCCGCCCGTGCCTCCGTGGTGAACGATTTTCAAGAAACGAGAAACCAGAAACTAGAAACCGGGTTACGCCGGCTGTACGTCGACAGCCTCCAATCCTTTTTGGCCTTTCTGGACATTGAAATTCACTTCCTGTCCTTCTTGAAGGCTGCGGAAGCCGGGAGCCTGGATGTTGCTCTGGTGTACAAAGACGTCCTCACCGCTTTGCCGCTGAATAAAGCCGAAACCTTTCGAGTCGTTGAACCACTTTACGGTACCGCGTTCCATGTTATTGCCTCACAAAGCATCGGGGCAGCGGATGAAAGTAGAACCTTATCCACTACCCCTGAATTGGCGTGTTTTTTTCCGATACAAGAATGGACGCCCGGCCGTGCGATTTCCGTTGCCTGCTTCCATGCTGCAATCGAGCGCCGGGTGTCCCACCCTAACTTGTTAGCGCGAACTTTGGCTAATCTGCCCCGCTCTTCTCCGTGCCTCTGTGGTAAAGATCTTCGAGAAACTAAAAACGAGAAACGAGAAACCGCTTCTCCTCACTCCGCTTTCAGATAACTGAAACTGGTGCCCACTGCAATTCTTTGGTAGTAACATTCCTGGGTGAATGCAAACCGATTGATAGCTGTGATTGCGGCTTCGGCTGCCTGCTTGGTTTCAAAAGCGTACATCCACATCTGACCATCGCTGCTGTCAGCAATCACGCGAAGGCTTTGGCCATGATGTTTCATAGGTCCCCCAATCTGCACCAGATGTAGATTGGAAAGGTGGTGCGGGAAACATTCCTCGCCTCTCACCTCGCCTGTGGGTGCCTTGCCATCCACGAGCATGAAGTGAAATGGCGTATACGGATCGTCGATCCAACAGGAGGCGTTCATCCCGTACTCCTGGATTATCCTGAGCACTTCGCGATCGTTTTGCGATTGTTCGGGTCCATAAAGCCAGTGAAGATTTCCGTGCAAGGTTGGTCCGTGCGCAATGTCCTCTTCGGTCAGCGTCTTCGGATCAAACGTGACGCATTGCATTCCTTTTATCGCCGGAATTTTCGTCGAGTGGACATCAGCATCTGTGCGCGACTTCAGCCGGGGCTCCAACTTGAATGATTTCTGCTGCGCAGCCACAACGGTCGCGATGAGCAGCAGAAGTGATACCCAATTTGCAGGTTTCGTTCGCACGTTTAATTATAGGACGGAGCTGCGGTACAGAATGTTGTCACGCTGGCTGGATTTCTGAATGGCCGGGTGCCCACCTTAACTGGGTTAGGGTGGGTGTTTTGCCGGGGTGCCCACGGGAGCCCGCCCTGAGCGCAGCCGGGCGAAGCTAACATGCGGATTTCAGTGGCAGTGCCTGGGTCGGGGCTGCCCCACCCTTATCCGGAGGAGAGGGTGGGATCAAACGACCACACCCGATATTTCTCCGTGTCTCCGTGGTGAACGATTTTCGAGAAACGAGAAACGAGAAACCAGAAACGATTACTTCCGCCTCACCCACCACCACACCAGAAACACCACCGACGTCATCATCAGCTTGATCCCCACTGCTGTCGGCCAGATCCACTCCCAATCAAGCGCCCAATCAAAGACAACCAGCAGCGCGCCGCTCACCAGAAATCCGATACCCCACTTCAACCGGCCCGCGAGCGCCCGGCGCGCATGTTCTTTCGCAATAAAACTGCGGATCGGCTCCTTCGCTTTGCCCGCTTTGTCGTAAATGTCCAGCCGCAAGCGCGGTACATCCTGCTGCGACGCGCAATACGCCACCGCCTCATCCAGGTTCTCGAAGACCAGGCAGGTGGACTGCTCGCCCGAACTGCCGCTCCCACCACCTGAAGGATTCCGATGCCCGCCACTCGCCGCGTCTGAAGCAAAGACCGCGACCTGCGAATCGGACAACACCTCCGTCCAATTCGCCGGCTTCCGCTCAGCGTCGTAGATCTTTATCTCTTGCATAAGATTGTCCAGATTCTACCGCTCATATTGATAAATGGGTGCGGGTGGGTGCCCCGTCCTAGCTCCGCTAAGGCGGGTTCTTTGCCGGCTGCCCCACTCTGAGCGCAGCGAAGGGTGGGAGAAACTCGAAACTCGAGGCTGCTTTTCCGACACTCGCACCAGCTCAGGTCGAGTGTCACAATTCCACGCAGAAGATCGATGAAGGAGTTTCTATGCACATGCTGCTGATTGAAGGAACCATCAAAGTGGGAATGAAGGACGATTTTTTGAAAGCGTGGGAACGGCAGATCCTGCCCACTCTGAAAGCGCAGAAAGGATTTGTGGATGAGGTCCTCGTCTTCAATGATGAATCCGAGACCGAAGGCGTTGGACTCTCCTTCTGGCAGACCAAGGCGGATGCCGACCGTTATTACAATGACATCTTCCCGATGCAGACCGATAGAGTTGGCGACATGCTGGCCGACATTCCCAAAGTCCGCACCTTCAGCGTGGAGCACGCGGGCCTCTTCAACATCGCGGCACGAAGGGCCGCCTAGAGATAATTTCTGACACCCCAGTACTCTCGGTCGCTGGGTATCGAACACATGAGATCGATTTACGCCGTCAGGATTCCGGCGAGCAGCGCGCCCACAAAAAGGGATTGTTAGAGCGAGACCATTTTTGATTGGCTATGCGATCACGCGACCGCGTGTTCTGAGATGAGCTGCTGCACTTTCTCGATCAGCGCTTTTCCCGTGAATGGTTTGTACAGCAGTTTAGTGCCTGCCGGAAGCTTCACTTCGGAAACCAGTCGCAGCGTTCCGCCGGACATGAACAGTATCCGCATTTCTGGTTGCGTCTCGCGGACGAACGCAGCCAGTTCGTCGCCGCCCATCATTGGCATCACGACGTCCGTGATCAGCAGATCGATCTTCTGCTTATTCTCCCGCACGATGTGCATGGCTTCCGATCCATTGCCGGCGGAAAGCACGCGATATCCATGCGCTTCCAGCAGATCAGAAAGCGAGTGCAGCAAGTCCTTTTCATCCTCAACCAGCAACACTGTATAAGATCCGACTCCAACGCTGATCTCAGGCGCTGGCCTCTCTACTACAGCCTGCTCTTCGGTCCGCGGCAAATAGACGGTAAATGTTGTGCCTTGATGCAATCGACTCGCCACCGCAATGTATCCACCACTTTGTTGCACAATGCCATAAACCGTTGCGAGTCCCAAACCAGTGCCTTCGCCGACTTCCTTAGTGGTGAAAAATGGCTCGAATATCCGCGCCTGCGTCGTCGCGCTCATACCTGCGCCGTTGTCGGAAACAGAAAGTGTGACGTAATCTCCCAGCTTCATGCCAATATCTTGCCGAGCATGTTCCGCGTCGACGCTGATGTTTGCTGTCCCGATCGTCAGCCGCCCGCCGCGCGGCATGGCGTCGCGCGCATTCACGGCAAGATTCAGGATCACTTGCGCGATCTGCCCGGGATCGGCTTTCACCCTGCCCAAGTCGGCAGCCAGTTCGGTCTGAAGTTCAAGATCTTCGCCGAGTACTGGCTTCAACAGCGCCTTCATATTCGTGATCTCCGCATTCAGATCGAAGACCTTCGGCATCAGGACCTGTTGCCTGCTGAATGCGAGCAGCTGTTCCGTCAACGAACGGGCTTTCTCACACGCCGCGACAATGGTTTCCAGTGTCGCCGGGATGTTCTTGCCATCGGGAAGCTTGCGTGCGATCAGCTCCGCATGACTCGTGATCACCATGAGGAGATTATTGAAGTCATGGGCAATCCCGCCCGCGAGGTGCCCGATCGCTTCCATCTTCTGCGCCTGCCGGAGCTGGTGCTCCAGTTTCTGGTGCTCTTGCTCGGCGCGCTTTTCCTCGGTCAAGTCGCGGGCAATTGCGAGATGTTTGCCCGGCAGGAAGTTTGCGCGCGCTGAGATCTCCAATTCGCGGATCAGTCCATCAGGACGCAGCAATGAGAAGTCGCCCTTGGCCCAACCTCTCTGGAGGAACGACTGCCAGCGACTCGAGAAATCGTAAGAGGGAAGCGAGAAATCGGAAGGACGTTTTCCCAGAAGCTCTTTTTTCGCTGTCCCGAACAACTCGCAAGCGGTCGCATTCACGTCAATGAATCGCCCCTGTTCGTCCACGATAAGAATGGCGTCGAGCGAATTGTCGAACAGAGCGCGAAACTGTCGCTCGCTGTTGTGCAGCAACTGCTCTGCCTCGATGCGACGGTCTTCCGCGCGCCTGAATTCGAGTGCCTGGAATATTTTTTGCAGCAATGTAGTTGTATTCAGTTTCGACTTGGCCAAATAGTCGGTCGCGCCTGCCTTGATCACTTCCGTGGCGACTTCTTCGCTACCTTGTCCGGTGAGGAACACGATTGGCGTTCGCACTCCGCTCGCTCTCACGTTCCTGAATAGCTGCAAACCTGTTACGGCTCCAAGCTGGTAATCGAAAAAGGAGAGATCATAAGGATGCTCGCGGATCAGGTCCATCGCCTCGGTAGCCGTCGTGGCATGGTCCACAGTAAGCTCGGCGGATGTGAACATCTCGGCTAGATAGCTATTGAGCAGGAGCCAATCGTCTTCATCGTCGTCAACTACGAGAACTCGCAGAGGCTCGACTGCCGAATCGCTCTTCATCGTTATCCTTTTGCAGCCGGCAGTTCGACGATCTGGAACCAATAATTCCCGAAACTTTTCAGAGCGCCGACCAGCGTGTTGAAGTTACCCGGCTTTTGCATGAAAGCGTTAACGCCGGTTTGATAAGAGCGGAAGACATCTTCTTCCGCCTTCGAAGTTGTGAGAACGATCACCGGCAGATGGCATAATGCCGGATCGGACTTAATCTCGCGAAGCGCCGTCCTGCCATCCATCTTCGGCATGTTCAGGTCCAGAAGGATGATCGCGGGGTCAGTACCCGCAGGACGGTCGGCGTGAGCGCCCTTCCTGCGCAAATAGTCGAGCAATTCTTCGCCATGTTCTACCCGGACGATCGAGTTCGCCACCAAAGAATCACGCAGTGCTTCTTTAATGAGCATGTAATCATCATCATCATCTTCAGCTAGCAACAGCGGCAGCAATTGATGTCTTGTCTTTGTCATTTTGTTCTCCTGGTTCCTTGCTTCCTTCCGGAAGTGTGATCACGAATTTGCTGCCCACGCCCGGCTCGCTTTGGACCGAGATGGTACCGGCGTGCCTGGCAACGATCTTCTCCACGATGGTGAGTCCGATCCCATTTCCTTCGAACTCGCTGCGGCCGTGTAACCTTTGGAAGGGCCGGAAGATCTGTTCCGCAAAGCGCTGTTCGAAACCGAGCCCGTTGTCCTGAACCACAATCTCCCAATTGCCATTGCGCAACGAGCGACTCGTGATCGAAACTGCGGGCACTTGGTCTTTCTTCATGAACTTCAGTGCGTTGCCGATCAAATTTTGGAACAGCTGCCGCATCTGGTTTGCATCGGCCCAGAGGACAGGCAGGCTGCCGACATTCACCTGAGCATTATTTGTTGTGATCCTCTCTTCCAAATCACTCAGCACGCCCGTAATCACCGCATTGAGTTCCACCCGCTCGCGCGCGCGTGCCCTGCTTCTTACTCTTGAAAGCTCGAGCAGACTTTCGTTCAATGAGGACATTCGTAGCGCCGCATTCTGAATGCGGTCCAGGTAATCGCGTCCTTTTTCATCCAGCGAGTTGCCTAAGTGGGATTCAAGCCGGCTGCCGAATGCACTTATCTTGCGCAATGGTTCCTGTAAATCGTGTGAGGCAACGGAGGCGAAATCCTGCAGGTCTTTATTGCTGCGTTCCAACTCCAAGGCATAAATTTCCAGCGAGCGCCTGGTTTCTAAATCTTTGTCCTGCCAGAGTTTTCGAAATTGCGCATCGAGTTCTGCAATCTCATCCCGGCCTCCGACGGCATCACCAAATGGTTTGCCATCCGCAGCGAGCCGGTTGTTTCGCGCCAGTCGTTCGACGCGCTCAGTGATGTCCACCAGCATTCGATGAATAAATATCGCCAGTAGGACACTGAACAAGAGCCCACCCCGCAAAAGCCAGCTCATCCATGATCTGGTATGCAAGTATTGATTGGTGGCAACTTGATCGAGCTGCTCCTGTTCATCGATGACCGCCTGAATGTCCACGCGCAAACGGTCCATCCGACGCTTGCCTTCGCCTTGCCGTTCGGCATCTCTGACCGGTTCAAATTTGCCGGCCTCCATCAGCATTCTTTTTCCGTTGTGATAATCGAGAAGATCCTGAGCCAGTGGCGCAATCAGCCGGGCCATTGACAGCATTTTTGGATTTTGAGCGCAAAGTTCTTCCAGGCGACGCTGTGTTTGCGGGATGGTTTTCACCGCATCGTTATAAGGTTCGAGAAACACTGGATTTCCGCTGATGATGTATCCGCGTATGCCAGTTTCCGTGTTGACCAGCTCCCATAAGAGAGCGCGCGCTGTCGAGAGTACCTGTCGCGAGTGTTCGGCCGCTTCATCCGCTGATTGGGCCTGCCGCTGCACCACTGACAGCCACAGGATCAGTGCAGTAGTGAAAACAACAGAGAGGCCGACGATAAACAATCTCTTTTGCCGCACTGACAATCGAGAGACCGGGATGGAGAAAAACGACATGTCGCCAGCCTAATGCGGTTGGCCTCCAGCGAAGCATGAATCGCTAACGAAATGTGCTTCCATTCCGGAATTGGGAACTTGTTCCTGCTCTGGCGCCCGCGTGGAATCACTTCGCTGGGGTTTCGGATGCTGCGAAATCCTGCTGGCCGCGAGCCAATATTTGCTATGCTCACCGAGGTGGCCGGTCACCGTCCAAACAAACAGCCGTCTTGAATATGTTCATGGTTCCTCGTATTGACGACAGCAAGCGAAAACTAGCTCTGGCTGGCTCATTCGCTCTGCACTTTCTTGTGCTTGTTTTGTTAGTGTGGCGCCCTGCCCGCTTGGTGACGCCGCGGGTCGTTGTGCGGGGAGAAGAGGGGACGTCTTCCGTCGTTGTGTATCTACCCTCTCGCGAAGCTGTCCCGTTGCAGCCGGTCGCCCAGGCACATTCCTCATTACGAGTTCCGCGTCCCAAGAAGCGTCCCATTGTTCAGAACAAAGCTCCAAATGCGACTGAAGAATCGACCGGAAGCACTACGCAGACTACGCAAGCCGGTTCACTGTATGGTTCCCAAACCAGCGGCCTCACGCTGGGACATGAAGTGCGTCCGGCCTTGCCAGTCTCGGGTGACAGGCCCGCGATCTCTGCATCGGAACTGCCCAAGGGCATCCAAGGGGATGTGATCGTGGAGATCACGATCGACGTGGAAGGCAACGTCGTTGAATCGAAGCTGCTGAAGACGGGCGCAAATTCGACGAGATAGGAATCGCCTGCATGAGCTTTGCGAAAGGCTTGATGAGCGGGTAATCGTAGATGTCCTGGAACATGATGAAGCGGACATTGCGCTCAGTGGATGCCGCAAGCAGCAGCGCATCTACAAACGAGAGGTGGTTAGAGACGAAAAGCGCGCCGCCCTTGGCGGGAATGTTCTCGCGTCCCTCAATGCGGATGCGGTAGACAGTGCGTGTCGCGATGAAAAGCAGCAGCCGCAACAGCGCTTGCGGCAGTAGCGCGACAATGTAAATGGTAGCGAGCAGGGCGAAGATTCCACCGTAAAAAAAGATCTTGTGCGGCGAGAGATGGAGGAAGTGCGTGAAGACGTAATACACACCCGTGGCAAGAAACACTCCGATGAACGAAAGCAGGTTGGAGACGGCGATGACAGCGCCCTTGCGGTCGGCAGCAGGCCGGTGCTGGATCATCGCATTCAGTGGCACGACGAAGAATCCGGCAAAGAATCCGAGGAGCGCAAGCAGAACGAAGGCGCGTCCGTAGGTGTCGCCGAAGAAATTGAGCAGCACTCCCAGCACCGTCATGCCCATGGAACCGAGCGGGATGAGTCCGTATTCGATCTTGTTGCCGGAGAGATATCCGGCGGCCAGGCTGCCCACTCCAATGCCGAGAGCCGTGCCCGCCATGAGCAGCCCGATGTGGGGTTCATCGGCGCCAAGAACTGATTTGCCGAAAACAGGAATATTCAACTGCAGCAGCGCGGCGATGAACCAGAAATATGTGTTACCGATGATGGCTAGGTGCAATGTTCGGTCAGTGCGGCGGACTTCACCCATCCGATTCCAGACTTCGGCGGGAAAGAACCATTGGAAAGTGCGATGGGCCGCGGAGGCAGACACTTTGGAAATGGTGTAGCTGGTAGCCAATCCTGCGAACGAGACGGCGGCCAAGATGCCAGCGGCGATGAGAGGGTTCGAACGAAAATTGGCGGCGAGAAGCGTCCCTGCGACGGTCCCGAAGATGATGGCGAGAAATGTCCCCAACTCAAGAACGCCGTTTCCCCATGAGAGCCGGGCTTCCGGCAAGAGTTCGGGAAGCAATCCGTACTTCGACGGGCCGAAGAGGGCAGCCTGCGTACTGATCAGAAAGATGGCGACCAGCTGCAGAGGCAGGCTGTGCAAGGCCAGTCCCACGGTGGCGATGGCGATGACGCAGATCTCCATCCATTTTGTGGAGATGGTGACGGAACGTTTGCTGAAGCGATCGGCGAGATATCCGCCCACCATCGAGAAAAGTATGAAGGGCAGGGAGAAGAGCAGGCCCACTTCGGCGTTGATGTTCTCCTGCTGCTGAGTGGAGATACCGGCGCCGATGACGAGGAAGAGGATGAAGTATTTCAGGGCGTTGTCGCTGAATGCGCCCTGAAACTGCGTGACGATGAGACTCCAGAATCCGCGCTGCCATCTGCTGGGAGTGTTGTCAGACATGTAGTGTGTCGGGATTCTATCGCCAATGGCAAAATCTTGAAACACAAAGGACACTAAGGGCACAAAGGAACACAAAGGCGGGATTGGGGAGAAGCCCTGGGCTGGCGAACTTCAGTAAGTGCGCTGATATACTGGTGTCCTGCTTGGCAGTTCTAGTCTTACCATGCGCCCGTAGCTCAGCTGGATAGAGCGGCAGCCTCCGAAGCTGTAGGCCAGAGGTTCGAATCCTCTCGGGCGCACCATTTAGCTGGTAGCTCTTAGCCTTTAGCTCTTAGCGAATCAACATCAAAACCTTTTCACCGCAAAGGACGCAAAGGTCCGCGAAGGAGAGTAAATCCTTTGATCGGTAGGTAATCTGCGGTTCCTTGAGGCACAATAGGTAAGTCATACGATGACTGACCTGATCCATCTCGCGATACCGGCGTTCGTGTCGCTGCTCGTCCTGGAAGTCGTCTTCAACGCCATCATGCGGCGCGATCTCTATCAGATTAAAGACACGGCCGCGAGTCTTTCCATGGGCATTGGAAATGTGATGGTCGGCCTTGTGACCAAGGCCATGGCATTCGCGGTCTATGCATTCGTCTATCGCTTCGCGATTTTTCAAATCCCCAACGCGTGGTGGGCTTGGGTGCTGCTCTTCTTCGCCGACGACCTCACTTATTACACTTTTCACCGCACCAGCCATGAGTGCCGGCTGTTCTGGGCATCGCACGTGGTGCATCATTCGTCGCAGCGATACAACTTGAGTACCGCTTTGCGGCAGACGTGGACGGGTGGATTCATTGGCTTCACATTCTGGCTGTGGCTGCCGCTGGTTGGCTTCCGTCCTATCATGGTGATGACGATGCAGGCGCTGAGTCTCATCTACCAGTTCTGGATCCACACGGAAGTGCTGCGCACGATGGGACCGTTCGAAGCGGTATTCAATTCGCCATCGCACCATCGCGTGCATCATGGTTCTAACGTGCGCTATCTCGACCGCAATCATGCGGGCACGTTGATCATTTGGGACCGCCTATTCGGCAGTTTCGAAGCGGAGGATGAGGCTGAGCGCCCGGTGTATGGATTGACCAAGAACCTCAATTCACACAATCCCGTGCGCATTGCTTTCACAGAGTGGATCAACATGGCGCGTGACGTAATGAACGCGCCCACGTGGAGGGCGAAGCTGCGTTATGTCTTCGCTCCACCAGGCTGGAGCCACGATGGAAGATCGAAGACGTCGGACGAGATGCGGGCGGCTAAAATATGAACATGTTTTCTTATTTCATTCTGCAGGTCGCATTATTGGCGGGGCTCTCGCAGAACGTAGCTTGGGTGCCGCAAAAATTTGAGGAACTTTCAGTTAAGGACACGGCGGCCGAGCATCATCTGGCCAAACCACTTCAGCAGAAGCTCTGTGAGCTCGTGCGCGGAAATGACCGCATTAAGGACTGCGATGCCTATACAAGTGAAATTGGCACGCTGCGACTAAAGTTTATCGACTTAAATTCGGACGGAGTGCCGGAGATAATCGTGCAGGCTGGAGATGACGACCATTGTTCTCCTACTGGCAATTGCGTATTTTGGGTTTTAAAAGCGTCTGAAAACTCATATACAGTTCTTCTTAGAAGAGGCAGTGTGCAAAGCTTCAGCGTAGAGACCCGGAAAACGAACGAATACATCGATTTGGTCACAAGCACGCATGGTTCAGCAACTTATTCCGATCTGAAATTGTTTCGGTATGACGGGCGTAGTTATCGACTTGCTGATTGTGCTAGCTCTGATTACAGCTATCAAGACAAAGATGGCGAGTACCACACGCTGCAGAAGCCGAAAATCGCTGAACAGCAGTGCGTGAACAAATAGTTAAGAATGGCCTTTACGGCGGAACTTCGCCCGACCCTTCCGGCATTTCGACCGTAGTCACTGGCTTGCCGTGTGGCAGGACGACGCCGTCCTGCAAGAGCAACGCTTCGTAGATGGGAAGATGTCGCCAGTGGCGGGCTAAAGCAAACGAACTCATGTTGGCGATCATCAGCGGTAGGATCAGGCCGTAACTCCCAGTCATTTCGAAGATGATCAGCACGGACGTAATGGGTGCGCGGATGATCCCGGCGAAGACTGCGCCCATGCCGACGAGTGCGAATGCGCCAATCGAATCCATGGAGTGATGGAAAACGAGAACATCGATGTAGCCGATGGTCCCTCCGAGCATGCCGCCGATGAATAATGCGGGCGCGAAGATTCCTCCGCAGCCTCCGCTAGCGTAAGAGGAAACCGTTGCGGCGATCTTCAGAATGCAAAGCCCGAGCAATACTTTTATCGAGAGATTGCCGGCTAACGCCACTGAAAGCACATCGTATCCACCACCGGTGATCCCGCCGGATTTGAAGAAGAGCAATGCTGCAACAGCGAGCATTCCTGTCAGCGCGCCGCCTATTGCGGGATGCGTCCACTTAGGCACGATGCTGAACCGCTTGAACCATCCGCGAAACGAAATCAGGGAATCGGTGAAGGCGACCGAGACGAGTGCAGAGAAGACTCCCAGTGCTGCATACAGCAGCAGCGATGAGACGTGGTCCAATCCGTAAACCTTGCTGATCTCGAAGACGGGATGTTGTCCTAGAATGCTGCGTTCAACTGCGGCCGCCAGAGCTGCGGCGATGATCACGCCGGAGAGCATAGTCTGGTCCAGGTCACCGATAACTTCTTCCACGGTGAACGTGACCGCCGCGATGGGAGCATTGAACGCGGCGGCGATCCCGGCGGCAACGCCCACGGGAAGCATGCGGCGATGGCTCTGTCGCGACAATCCGAAGATGCGCGAGAGCAGGCTGGTGATGCCGCCGCAGATCTGCACGGTGGGGCCTTCGCGTCCGAGCGAAGCACCTGAGCCGACTTGGATCGAACTGAGAATGAATTTGCCGACGGCGTCACGGAAGGGAACGCGCCCGGATTGCACCGCATACGCGTACTTCACTTGCGGGATGCCGCTGCCGACGGCGCCCGGCACCCAGAAATGGAGTCCCAATCCGACGATAAGCCCGCCGAGGGTGGGCGTGAGGAGCGTCCAGTAGATCCAGCTATTGCCTGGAGCATGGATGGCGCGTTCTATCAGGAGAGTTTCAAGCCTGGTGATGGATTGATGAAAGGCCACGGCGGCGAGCCCGCATAGTCCACCGGCGGCGATGGTCAATGCCCAGAGCTTCTGGCGTTCTGTCGGGGTGAGCCGGTTGAAAAAAGCGAGCAGTTTTTCTCGAATGGAGTTCGATTGCCGCTCTGCTGCTTGTGCCGGGTTGGATGCGGGTGACAATCTCCAATTATATCGTAATACGATATAAAAACAATGACTCTCCTGCACTAGCGCATGGTAGGGGTCTGTTAGTTAAAATCATGTCATGGCGAAATTCGAACGGCATATCTTCATTTGTACCAACCAGCGCGATCCCAGCAGTCCCCGCGGATGCTGCGATCCTGCGGGCAAGGCCGAATTCCAGAAATTGTTCAAAGACAAGATCGCCGAGCGCGGATTGAAAGGCAGAGTCCGCGCGAACAAATCCGGTTGTCTCGATCAATGTGAGCACGGGCAGACGGTGGTGGTTTATCCCGATGCGGTTTGGTACGGACGCGTGAAAGCGGACGATATCGACGAGATCATTGAATCGCA
>JAOAPH010000105.1 GCA_025462835.1 Candidatus Angelobacter sp.
GACAAAGCTGTTTTGTCTTCAACTCAGCCTTGAGCTGCGGCTGATACATCTCTTTACATCTCTTTACATGCTTCTGCTCAGCAGGCGCATCCATTCTTGTGTGAGATCAAATCGGGCGAGCTAGATCTAGCCAGCAGAAACCGTGGCTGACGTTGTCGCGATAGCCCTGCAGCCACTACGCAACGCCCCTTGGAATCCAATCAGTGGCAGCAAATGCAACAGGTATTTGCCCAGATTGATGAAGAAGCATGGACCAGAGAACAATTCCCACTCAGGAAGAAGAGCAGGCAAGCACGGAACAGTTCGAGCATGTTGAGGGTAAACGTCGCCGCCGCGTGTGGGTGTTGTTGGCCGTCTTGTTATTGCTGGGCTTCGCAACTTGGATTGGCGTCAAGCAGTTTAGAAAGCAGTCAGCCGCAGCTTCTAAACCGAGACAGACGGGTCCCACGCCCGTAGTCGCGGCTGCGGCCCATCGCGGCGATGTCGGTATGTATGTCACAGGCTTGGGTGCAGTCACTCCGTTGTACACGGTCAACGTCAAGGCACGGGTCGACGGCCAATTGATGAAGGTTGACTACCGGGAGGGCCAGATCGTGAATAAGGGTGCCCCCATCGCTGAGCTCGATTCCCGGCCTTTCGAAGTCCAACTCACTCAGGCTGAGGGGCAGCTCATGAAAGACCAATCGGCTCTTCAGAACGCGCTGATCGACCTCCAGCGTTACGAAACGCTTCTTGCCCATAATGCGATCGCACAACAGATCGTTGCCACGCAGAAAGCTACGGTGGCACAAGACAGAGGTGTGGTGAAGATCGATGAAGGGAACATCGCGAATGCGAAGTTAAACATTGCTTATTGCCACATCACCTCGCCGATATCCGGGCGGGTCGGACTGCGGCTGGTTGATCCCGGAAACATCGTCCATGCCGCTGACGCCAATGGATTGCTGGTGATTACGCAACTCCAGCCGATCAGCGTCATATTCACCGTTCCCGAGGACCAGCTCCCGCCGGTGCTGAAGCGCTTCCGTGCCGGACAACACTTGAGAGTCGACGCGCTTGAGCGAGACAACACGACAATGCTTGGCAGCGGAGAACTTACGACCATCGACAACGAGATTGACCAGACCACTGGAACAGTGAGGCTGCGAGGTACTTTTTCGAACAAGGATGACGCGCTCTTTCCCAACCAGTTCGTAAATGCACGCCTCCTCCTGGAGGAAAAGCGCGGTGTCGTTTTGGTCCCGAACGCAGCCGTGCAGAGGAATGGGTCCGTAACATTTGTCTACTTGGTGAAACCAGATCAGACGGTGACTGTCCGCAACGTGAATATGGGCACCTCAAACGAGAATGAGACTGAGATTGCCAGTGGTCTTGCACCCGGCGACGTAGTCGTTACCACCGGCGTGGACAAACTGCAGGAGGGAAGCAAGGTCAACGTTCAACTTCAAAATCCCGGAGGCTCTGGACAAAAGACAACATCCAGCCAGCAACCAGCAGACGCGGGCCGGGATCATAAGGGCGCACGGAAGCAGCGGAGTTCGAACCAATGAATCCGTCCCGCATTTTTATCTTGCGGCCGGTGGCGACGTCATTGGTGATGGTCGCCATCGTTCTCGCGGGGTGGGTGGCCTACAAGCAATTGCCAGTTTCCGCTTTGCCGGAGGTGGATTATCCGACGATTCAAGTAGTCACGAATTACCCGGGCGCAAGCCCGGATGTCATGGCTTCGTCGGTAACTGCTCCACTTGAACGGCAATTTGGGCAAATGCCTGGATTGCAACAGATGACTTCCACAAGCTCGGACGGACTCTCTGTCGTCGTCCTCAAGTTCGACCTCAATCTCAGTATCGATGTCGCTGAGCAGGAAGTGCAGCAGTCCATTAATGGCAGCGGTACCTTTTTGCCCGCTGACCTTCCGACTCCGCCGCTCTACAGCAAAGTAAATCCCGCGGACACGCCGATCCTGACGCTCGCCCTTACTTCGAAAACCCTGCCATTGTCGAAAGTAGAAGATCTTGCCGACACTCGCTTGGCACCGAAGATTTCGCAATTGAGCGGGGTCGGGCTGGTGACCATCAGTGGTGGACAAAAACCGGCAGTGCGGATCCAAGCGAATCCCACTGCCATGGCCTACAACGGACTGAACCTGGAAGACCTGCGCAGCGCGGTTGTCGGGACAAACGTGAATCAGGCAAAGGGTAACTTTGACGGCCCGCAGCAAGCATTTCAGATCGGCGCCAATGACCAGTTGCTGTCCAGCAGTGATTACGCCCCGATCGTCATCGCTTACAGAAACGGCGCACCGGTTCGATTGAGCGATGTGGCCAACGTGATCGACGCGCCCGAAGACGTTCGCCAGGCGGCATGGAAGAACGACACTCCGGCTGTCATCATGAACGTGCAGCGACAGCCGGGCGCAAACATCATCGCCGTTGTTGACCGCATCAAGCAGGTACTGCCACAACTCACGAACTCGCTGCCAAGCTCTATTCAAGTCACCGTTCTTACCGACCGCACCAACACGATCCGCGCATCAGTGCGGGACGTTGAACTCTCGCTGATGCTAACTATTGCGTTGGTGGTAGCGGTGATCTTCCTGTTTTTGAGGACGCTCTCGGCGACAATCATTCCCAGCGTGGCCGTCCCGCTTTCGCTGATCGGTACGTTTGCCGTGATGTATCTGCTCGGTTACAGCCTAAACAATCTCACGCTGATGGCGCTAACGATCTCGACCGGGTTCGTCGTTGACGATGCCATCGTTATGATCGAGAACATTGCGCGCTACATCGAGCAGGGTGAGCCGCCGCTGCGCGCAGCATTGCGAGGTTCCGAGCAGATCGGGTTCACTATCGTGTCGCTCACAATCTCGCTTATCGCAGTGCTGATCCCGCTGCTCTTCATGGGAGATATAGTAGGACGGCTTTTCCGCGAATTTGCCGTTACGCTGGCAGTAACCATTCTGGTTTCGGCGTTTGTCTCGCTGACGCTTACGCCGATGATGAGCGCGAAACTGCTAAAGCACATTCCCCCCGAGAAACAGGGCAGATTCTATCGCGTTTCAGAGCGCGCTTTTGAGCGCGTGATTGCCTATTACGGCAGGACGCTGAAAGTTGTGCTTCGGCATCAGACGCTTACGCTGCTGGTGGCCGTCGGTACTCTTGTACTTACCATCGTCTTGTTCATCCTCATACCCAAGGGCTTTTTTCCGATCCAGGATACCGGCGTAATCCAAGCCGTTTCGGTCGCTGCGCAAACGGTGTCGTTTCCGGAAATGTCAGACCTTCAACAAAAGGCCGCTGACACAATTCTGAAAGATCCCGCAGTGGAAAGCATTTCATCCTTCGTCGGGATCGACCAGACGAATACTACGCTCAACAATGGCCGCATTCTGATCAACTTGAAGCCGTTGGAGCAGCGTGATGCCAGCGCGTCTGAGATCATCCGGCGCCTGCAACCTGAGCTTGCAAAAATACCCGGGATCACACTTTACATGCAGCCGGTGCAGGACATATCAGTGGAGAGCCGCGTCAGCCGCACCCAATTCCAGTACACCCTTGAAGATCCCAATACAAATGAACTGAATGTTTGGGCGCCCAAGATGCTGGACGCGCTGCAAAAATTACCGGAGTTGCGTGACGTCGCCAGTGATCAGCAAGCGCTTGGATTACGGGCGCAACTTGTCTTCGATCGCGAGACCGCATCACGGCTGGGCATAACCCCCAACATGATCGACCAGACGCTGTACGACTCTTACGGACAGCGACAGGTCTCCACTATGTTCACGCAGTTGAACCAATACCACGTAGTGCTGGAGGTGAAGCCCGGGTTTCAACAAGACCCCGTCAACTTGCGCGACCTCTTTATTCGCTCCGGGATGACGGCACCGACGACAGGAGTGGTTGCTGGAGGGACCGCGACTTCGAATGTGGGCAGGTCTTCCACGACGACCGCACCTGCGCCATCAAACGCTACATCGGCTTCTTCAGGTACTACGGCAGGCGCATTCAGCGGTGGCCCGGCGCCTTCCTCAACGGTCTATCAGAATGGCAATCAAGTGCCGCTGAATACATTTACGCATCTTGAGAGCACTACCGCTCCCATCGCGATTAATCATCAGGGACAGTTTCCAGTAGTCACGCTGTCATTCAACCTGGCGCCAAACGGTTCTTTAGGAGAAGCGGTGAAGGCTGTCAATCGCGCAAAGGATGAGCTCGGTGTGCCGGCCAGTATCCAAGGACAGTTCCAAGGCACGGCTGCTGCGTTTCAAGCGTCGTTGGTAAATGAGCCAATGCTGATCCTCGCCGCTATCGTGACCGTTTACATCGTACTTGGCGTTCTGTATGAGAGCTATATACATCCGATCACGATTCTTTCCACATTGCCTTCAGCCGGCGTCGGTGCATTTCTGTTCCTGCTTCTCACCGGCATGGACTTCAGCATCATCGCGCTGATCGGGCTGGTCCTGCTGATCGGAATTGTCAAAAAGAACGCGATCATGATGATCGACTTCGCGCTCGAAGCCGAGCGCAAAGAGCACAAGAACCCGGTGGACGCGATCTACGAGGCGTGCCTGCTGCGCTTCCGACCGATCATGATGACAACCATGGCGGCCTTGCTCGGCGGAATTCCGCTGGCGCTCGGGTCTGGGACAGGGTCGGAGTTGCGACGGCCACTCGGAGTCACCATAGTCGGCGGCTTGCTCGTGAGCCAATTGCTCACCCTCTACACAACGCCGGTCATTTATCTCTGGTTTGATCGTTTGGCGCGGCGTTTTTCGCGGCGGCCAGGAGATCTGCCAACTCCGGAGTATTTGCCTGCGGATTGAGTCATGAATATTTCGGAAATTTTCGTGCGCAGAAAGGTCGCGACCACATTGCTGATGGTCGCCATAGGATTGGCCGGCGCAGCGGCCTTTCGCCTGCTTCCGGTGGCGCCACTCCCGCAGGTGGATTTCCCGACGATCTCCGTTTCGGCCAATTTGCCCGGTGCCAGTCCGGAGACAATGGCGTCGGCAGTTGCGACTCCGCTGGAACGTCAATTTGGACGAATCGCAGGCGTGAGCGAAATGACTTCGTCGAGCTCGCTCGGATCAACGAACATCACATTGCAATTCGATCTGAGTCGTGACATTAATGGCGCTGCCCGCGATGTGCAGGCCGCCATCAACGCCGCCCGTGGATACCTCCCAGCGAACCTGCCTAGTAATCCGAACTACCGCAAGGTAAATCCCGCGGATTCTCCGATCATGATACTTGCGCTGACCTCGAACGTGCTCAGCAAAGGCCAGATGTACGACCAAGCCTCGACGATCATGGCACAGAAGCTCTCTCAAATCGAAGGCGTCGGGCAGGTAACTGTAGGTGGAAGTTCACTGCCCGCAGTCCGAATCGAGTTAAACCCTGCGGTCCTTAATAAATACGGAATTGGCCTCGAGCAGGTGCGCACCGCTCTGAGCAGCACGAACGCAAACATGCCCAAGGGCCAGGTCTCT
>JAOAPH010000170.1 GCA_025462835.1 Candidatus Angelobacter sp.
GCTTGCCGCCTTCATAGTCGCGGACGTTGGTGTAACCCATCGCCGCCAGGTCACGGGCGGCATATTCTGAGGCGTGTCAGGTCGGGCTCGCACAGTAAACCACGATCTCAGCCTGCTTATTGGGAAGAATCGCTGGCGCAAGATCGGCGATTCGGTCGGGCGGCAGGTTGATGGCACCCGGAAGGTGGGCAAATTCGTACCTCTCGGCAGGAAGCGTTTCAACTAGGAGGAAGCGGTCGCTTTCGTTTTCGATTTTTTCCTTCAACTCGTCACGGCTGATTGTTCCCGGCATCTCTCACCTCATAGAGATTCGATGCCAAAAAGGGTTTGCGGTTGGCGAGCTCACCAAGCCGAGAAGCGTGGCCGTCTGAAAAGACGACCACGTGTGTGGAATGCAAGGTTACTGTTTAGGAGTTGCCGGAGCCGGAGTTGCCGGCGCTGGATTTTGTCCGAAGTTGACTTTGGGAACGGCGCGGTCTGCTTCGCTCGCTTGGAAGTAAGCATCGTTCCTGGCGAATCCCGCGAAACCTGCAAAGATGCTGTTCGGGAAGAGGCCGATGAAGGTGTTGTAGTCCTGGATGGAATCGTTGTACCGCTTACGAGCAACGGCGATGCGGTTTTCTGTTCCCGCTAGTTCGTCCTGTAGGCGAAGAAAGTTTTCGCTGGAACGCAATTGCGGATAATTTTCAACCACCGCGAGCAGACGTCCGAGCGAGCTGTCCAATTGCCGGTTGGCTGCGATCTTCTCTTGCGGCGTGTTGGCGGAAAGCAAGGTGGAACGCGCCCGGGCAATCTCGCCGAAGACAGCCTGTTCTTGGCCGGTGATGCCTTTCACCGTCTCGACCAGGTTGGGAATGAGATCGGCGCGGCGTTTGAGGCTGTTGTCCACTTCGGCCCACGCGGATTTGATCGTCTCATTTTTCGTCACCATTTGGTTCTTGGCGCCCACATACATTCCGCCGAACATCAGCAGAATGAGTACGACTACCACCAATGCAATCAGGACTTTTGCCATCTTTATTTCTCCTCTTTCGCAGGAAGCAATATTTTACGGGAAAACTCCTAAGCCAGCCGTCGATCCACTTCTTCTACCACATGCTTGATCGATTCGAGATAGCCATCGAAGACTTTTGTAACGTCGACTTGTTCCTTTTTAAGCTTGTCTTCACGCAAGTCGAGAATGCTGTCAAACGCGCTGCGGTCGAATCCCAGCAGCGCAGCAAGTCGATCGACGACGTCGCGCTTCGCTTTCGGCGGCTGCTCTCCCATAGCGATCAACGCGTGCCGAAACAGCGTGACGAAGCTGGAAACCGAATCCGTCATCAGGCGTAGAACAGCCTTGGAATCGTTGGCCGAAGCGGCCATGAACCGCTGGCGCAGCCGGATCAAGTTGGTGCGCAACTCGCGCTCGACCGCAATGCGATGCAAGTTCATCGGGACTTCGAGGGAGGTGAAGTGGTCGGAGCCGAACAACACTCGATGCGTCTTCTTGATGTCATAAAGCTCGATTGCAAACACATCAGCAGAGTGGCGCAATTCTTCAATGGTGAAGAGCATGGGCGCGGGTTGCTTCTGCTTCTCCCACCATGCGACCACGGGGCTCAGCTTCTGAAGCGCGGCCGTATCGAGGCGCTTCACCAGGCAAAGGACGTTGAGGTCGGAAAAATCCGGATGGAAGCCATCGATCTCCGTCGCTGCCGATCCATATAGGACCAGCGAATCGAGATTGTCGCCGGCGGCTTGCTTCAGTTTTTCGAGCAAGTCGTCGAGAATTTTATGTTGGGCTGCATTGATTGCCATAAATTTCGTCAGCTACCAGCTACCGCCGGCTCCGCCGCCTCCTGAGGAACCGCCTCCGAAGCCGCCAAAATCGCCGCCTCCGCCGAAACCACCACCACCACCGCCTCCCCAACCACCACCGCCGTAACCGCCGCCCATCCAATACCCGCCGCCCCGACCTCCGCGACCTCGGGTCAACAGGGAAATGATAAAGAAGATGAGCAGGATAGGGATGAACGGTGCGAGTACGGCCAGGAGCGACTTGTCGGGCGAGCCCTGTCGACGATGCCTTGGCAGTTGCTGCACTCCCGTGAGAGTGACATTCGCGTCCTCGGCGATCGTCTGCGCGATTCGCGTCGTCAATAGCGACACAGCGGCACTGTAATTGTTCTCCTTGAGTAGCGGAACGATTTCTCGACCAAAGCCGCCGACTTTTCCGTCGGGAAGGATCGGCTCCAAACCGTATCCCACTTCCACGCGATATTTACGGTCGCCGCTTGAGAGGAGTATCAGGACCCCGCGATTGTCGCTTTTGCCGCCGACGCCCCATGCTTTGAAGAGATCTACTGCGAAGTCTTCTACAGGCCTATCTTCAAGCGATTTCACCGTCACAATCGCGATTTGGGCGTGGGCCTTGTCCTGCACTTCTCGGGCGAGTGCGTTCAACCGGGTCTGTGTCGCGGGATCGATCACCCCAGCGAAGTCGTTTACGTAGTTGGTCGGCTTGAGGTCCGGTAGTTTTTCAGCGACAGCAGCCGTGCTTAACGCGAGAATGCCCAGCAACAGGACCGAGTGGATGTATCGAAGAGGGCGAGATTTTCGGGGGTCGATCATTTCAAAAACGAACACTCTGATTCTATCGGCAATTCCTCCCAAGCGCTGGTTCCCGCATTTTTTCTGCGTTTTAGCGCCATTACAAGATACGATTGCTAAAATCAATTGGACGCGGCAGCCATTCAGGCCAGGCTGCTACAAAGGTTTGGCATACGGAAAGACATGTCAATCTCACCATCATCGTCGGCAACCGGCAAAGCGCAGCCGTCTTCGGTCACCTCGCGCGCCAGCGGGATATTCCCGTCGTTGTTGTTCGTGCACGGCGCGGAGCAAAAAGAACTCCACCTGTCGCTGATGCCATTTTGTATCGGCCGAAAGACCGGCAAAGATCTGGAAATTCCCGATCCGCGCATCTCGCGTGACCACGCTGAGATCGTCTGCGAAGACGGCGACTACTACGTGGTGGACACCTGTAGCAAGCTGGGCACTTACGTAAACAAGCAGAAGGTACAACGCCAGAAACTGGTGCGAAACGACCGCATCGAGTTCGGCGTCGGCGTGGGTGCGTACCTCATCTTCGATCCCGTCGCAGAAAACTCGGTGGTTGCGCGCGAATTCCTGAGCCAGCTATCCGTCATTTCTGTTGACGACAAATCGAACGACTTGGAAAAGCTCGCCTTATTCCTGGAAGCCGCGCGAAAGCTGAATACCTCGGACGCATTCGAAGAGATACTGTTGTCATTGATCGGAACAACGCTGAAGCTGACCGGCGCCGAGCGTGGGTTCATCTTTGTCCGTCAAGAGGACGGATCGCTGGCGCTGAGCGCCGCGTGTACCTCCAGCGGCGAACGCCTCACGAGTGACAAGACTATCTCTCACTCGATCCTCGCCGATGCCGCCAAGGCCGCATCAGAATTCCTGGTTACCGACACGCTGAAAGTGGACGAGATGGCTGCGCGGCAGAGTATCGTCGCGCACGACTTGCGGACGGTCATTGCTATCCCTTTGCGCAAGGCGCATGGGATCCAGAACGCTGACAAGTCACCGGAAACTGTGCTGGGAGTCTTGTACCTCGACAGCCGGTTTGCCTCGGGAAGCATCAGCGGCGTGAGCCATGACATTCTTGGCGTCATCGCGCGTGAAGCGGCTGCGCTGGTGGAGAGCACGAGGTTGGCGCAGGCGGAAGAAGAGGGTCGACGATACCAGCAAGAGCTGACCATCGCTGCCGGTATTCAGCAAAGGCTGATGACAGTGACCATTCCGGAACTCTCCTATGCGACGCTGAGCGCAAAGAACTTGCCTTGCCGCGACATTGGGGGCGACTTCTACGACATAGTCAATGACGATCAGGGGCTGACCGTTGTGGTCACTGACGTTTCCGGGAAGGGAATTTCCGCGGCCATTCTCGCTTCGATATTGCAAGGGTTGATCTATTCGCAAGTGGTTGCGCAAGTGCCGTTGCAGGACATTGTGACTTCGGCAAATAAATTTTTGTGCGAGCGCGTCCATGGGGAAAAATATGCCACCGCCATCATTCTGCGGTTGACCCCTGAAGGTGCGGTTGAATTCGTCAATTGCGGACACGTGCCGCCGGTGCTGGTGAGGAATGGCAAATCCGAACGCATGAAGGACGCGAGCATGCCCTTGGGCTTGCTCGACTTTGCCACCTATGAAAGCGCAGTCTGCAAACTGGAAGTTGGAGATCGACTCATCCTGGTCACCGACGGCGTGACTGAAGCGGAAGATTGCACTGGCGAGTTTTTTGGAGATGAGCGGTTGGAAGATGCGTCTATTGCAGTAGACGGCTCTTGCTTCGACCACATCTTCGCGGCGATAAGGCAGTTCTGTGGAAGCGTGCCGCTGAACGACGACTGCACCTTGCTGGAACTGATCTATTGCGGCGGCAAAACGAAGGATTCGACCGACTCCAACATAAAACTCACCAATGCGAACTAAGCGCGCCCGCGCATCTTAGCCATCCACCATCGCACTCCGACGAAAAGAAAGCGGTAATCGCTAAAAAACTCAGGCGCCTTGCCCTCGAAGGCGTGTCCGATGAACTGGAATATCCAGCCCACCACGAAGAGCGCAACGGGAACGATCCAGAGATGCGGCACGAAGATCGCTGCCACGAAAAGCGGCAGCGAGATGGCGATCATGGGAATGCCAACCGTGTGGCAGAATCGGTTCACCGGATGTGTGTGGCTGGAGGCGTACTGCGCAACCCATTGCTCGTTAGTGCGGTTACCCATCATGTTCACACCTCGTAATCTTTCCTGCGAAAACTAAAAGGGAGCACTGTCACTGGCTTCGAATACGCTCTCATCTTTTTCGGTGCTGCCGCTTTCGATGCCATGCAACAGTCGCGCACAGCGGTTCCAGCGAAGGATCGCATCGTCATTGCCTGCGGGACGGATTTTTTCCGCCTGCTCGTAATAACGCATGGCTTCTTCAAAGTGTCCGGCAACTGTGTGCGGCAGATGGCCCGCCCCAAGCTGCGCCTTCGCGCGACGCTCATGCAATATCCCGGTGTAGTAATGGCGTTCGTAGGAATCGGCCAATCCGTCAAAGAGCGATTCGGCCTCTGCGTAATTATCCGAATTCTTCCCGGTGAATTGGTCAGTAATAACCAGTCCCAACATCCGCCGCGCACGCTGGTGTTCGGGATCGGCGGCAATCACATCGCGACAGATGGATTCGGCCTCATCAAATTGATTGAGGTAGCGGTAGTGAGTGACTTTGGAGAGAGCTTCTGTGATTCCGCTTTTGGAGATAGGTTTAAGTTTCAGGTCCATAGCGCGCTCCGTACCACGCGAGTTTAGCTCATTTTGCGCCCGTAATCTTGCGGACAAGCATCAAAATCGGGTCGTAGTACTCGTCCACCACTCGCTCTTTGAGCGGGATGATCGCGTTGTCCGTGATGTGTATCTCTTCCGGACAAACCTCAGTGCAGCACTTGGTGATATTGCAAAACCCGATGCCGAGTTCATCTTTGACCATGGGAATCCGATTCGCACTGTCCAGTGGATGCATTTCCAACCCAGCCGTCCGCACCATGAACCTGGGCCCGCCGAATTG
>JAOAPH010000182.1 GCA_025462835.1 Candidatus Angelobacter sp.
AGCTTTGAGGAGATCAGCGACGCCGACTGGTTCAAATTCTTCGAAGTCAACGTTATGAGCGGAGTGCGCTTAAGCCGCCAATATCTTCCCAAAATGAAGCAGCGCGATTGGGGCAGGATCATCTTCATCTCCAGCGAATCCGCCGTGCAGATTCCGGCGGAAATGATCCACTATGGGATGACGAAGACAGCGCAACTTGCCATCTCGCGCGGACTGGCAGAGACCACCGCTGGCACTAACGTGACCGTTAACACAGTTCTCGCCGGCCCAACGGCTTCTGAGGGAGTCACTGAATTTGTGGACAAGCTCGCTGCGGAAAAGAAGACCGACCGTGCTTCATTTGAAAAAGAATTTTTCCAAAGCATGCGCCCCACTTCTCTTCTAAAGCGATTTGCCCGGCCGGACGAAATTGCCGCAATGGTGGCCTTCTTGTGCAGTCCGGTTTCATCTGCAACCAACGGGTCGGCCATCCGCGCCGACGGCGGTGTCGTGAGATCTATTCTGTAACCACGCTGAAAGCTGCTGCCATCGCGGCAAATGCTAGAATCCGTTCTGCAATTTTCATTGAGGTGTGCCCTTGCGCAAACGCTCGTTCGCTTCCGTTCTGCTATTGCTCATCGTTGCCATATCAGCCGCCACCGCCACAGAGCGCCAACCCAACGCCGACTACCGGGCGCGTCGCGTCGCTTTATCGGAGAAGACGAATGGCGGGACCGTCATTCTCTTCGCGCCGACTGAAGCCGAAGGACCGAACGACCTCTTTGGATTCCGCCAGGAAGACAATTTCTACTACCTCACCGGATCGAAAGAACCGGGCTTGGCGCTGCTGATCTCTCCTGCGCAGCCGGCCAACGCCAATTCTCCCGCGCGGCCCTACACGGAGATCCTGTTTCTTCCCGGACACAACCTCTCGCAGGAAAAATGGACCGGCCCGAAGTTGGGCCCGGAAAGTCCCGACGCCAAAGAGCGCACCGGCTTCTACCGCATTGCCAAGCTTGACACCATGCGTGACGAACTCGTTCGCATACTTCCCCAGCCTCGCGCAATCGTCTATACCGACCAGGGTAAGTCGTCGGCTTCCGCGGGTTCCCTTGAGTGGCTGTCGCGGGCAAATGCATTTCCCAATTACGTCGGCTTCGCTGATGTGAATCCGTTGCTCGCATCGCTTCGCGTGAAGAAGGACGCGGGAGAGATCGCGCTCATCCGCAAAGCGACAGACGCGTCCGTCGCCGCGCATTTTGCGGCATTGCGAACCGTAAAGCCGGGAGTCACCGAACGCGAGATCTCCGCGCTGATGCAATACGAATTCGGCAAGCGCGGATGCGAGCGCCCCGCGTATGCTCCCATCGTCGGCTCCGGCTTTTACAGCACCGTCCTGCATTATTCGGAAGACGAGAACACGATCAAGAATGGCGACCTCGTCGTCATGGACGTTGCCGGCGAGTACTCGATGTACGCGTCTGACATCACGCGTACCGTCCCGGCCAACGGACATTTCACCGCGCGCCAGCGGGAGATCTACAACATCGTGCTCGGTGCGCACGATGCCGCCATCAAGGCGTTCAAGGCGGGCGCGTCCACACTTTCGCGCTCAGGCAGCAACTCTCTTTATCAAGTCGCTATGGATTACATCAACAGCCATGGCAAGGATCTGCATGGTGAGCCGCTGGGCAAGTACTTTATCCACGGCGTGGGGCACTACGTGGGACTCAACGTCCACGATGCTGGTGACGTCAACGCGCCGCTTCAACCCGGCGCGGTATTCACGATTGAGCCGGGGATCTATATCCCCGAAGAAAATCTGGGTGTGCGCATTGAAGACGACTTCTGGGTCAACGATCGGGGTGAGCTCATCAATCTCAGCGGCGCACTGCCCAGCACCGCCGACGAGATCGAAAAGGCAATGGCCACCAACCCAAAGTAAGCCCCAAAAGTAAGCTCTCGAAGTAACTGGACGAAAGTCGCCGGGGCTTCTGCGGGCATCTGTTATCCTAAATATCAGGCTTGGTACACCACCGTGAGCCAGTCGACGACTTCCTTCGGGGTCTGGTTTTGTGATGATGATTGCGCTTTACGTTGTTCTTGTGCTTTCGGTGGTTGCGGTACTGGGCGTGTCTGGGGCAGTGTTCATGCATATTCGAAAGAAAATAGCCTCCAGAGTGTCTTCCGAAGAGACCCAGCAGATACGGGCAGCGCGGGAACGGAATAAAAGCGGGATAACAGAGATGCGCAACAACGAACGGTAGAGGTTAAATGACGACTCGCAGCTTGGAACAATTCGATCAACTGGTTAGTGCGGATGTTCGTCCGCGCCGAATTGAATCTCTTAAGGACGCCGGCCTGGTTGTAGGCGCCACCGCGCTGATGGCGATTTGCGCCCACGTCTCTGTGCCTTTGGCTTTCAGCCCCGTGCCCATCACATTGCAAACATTTGGAGTCTTGTTGATCGGATTCGCCCTAGGCAGCAGGCGCGCTTTGGCCGCGATGATGTTGTACTTGGTCGAAGGTGCTTCAGGATTGCCGGTCTTCAGTCCTGCGGGTCCGGGCGGAGTCGCGACATTGTTGGGCACCACGGGTGGATTTCTATTCGCGTATCCTGCAGCGGCCTACATCGCCGGATTGCTCGCGCGCAAGCGCAACACTTTTGCGGGTTTGATCTCCGCTGCAATCTTGGCTGAGCTCGTGATATTTACTGGCGGTGCCCTCTGGTTGATGCTACTGACAGGCGCGGCCCCGGCGAAAGTATTGTCACTCGCAGTGCTGCCATTCATTCCCGGCGAAGTGTTGAAAATCGCCGCAGCCAGCAGCCTGGCTGTCGTCTGGCATCGCAAACAGCGGGGATAAGCACCCGCCGTTTCCAAATAAAATTGTTCCAGGAAAGTTTATGTCTACATCTGTCTCTAATATTTCCGCTCCGGTCCGCGAGATCACAGTCGCCCATAGTCCCGACTCTGACGATGCGTTCATGTTTTACGCATTGGCTACCAACAAAATCCGCACTCCGGGCCTGAAGTTCACGCACACTCTTTGTGATATTGAAACTTTGAACCGCATGGCACTCGATGGCGATGGTGCCTATGACGTAAGCGCCATCTCCTTCCACGCATATCCATACGTTCAGGAGAAGTATGCGTTGCTCTCATGCGGCGGCAGCGTTGGAGAAGGCTATGGGCCGATGATCGTTTCCCCACGTGCCCTCACGCTCGACGAAGTGAAGACCAAGGTCATCGCCGTTCCCGGAACTCTAACCACGGCTTACCTTGCGCTGAAGCTTTTCGCTCCGCACGTAGAAACGGAAGTGGTTCCCTTCGACCAGATCATCCCCCAAGTTCTCGAAGGCAAGTATGAAGCCGGGCTGATCATTCACGAAGGACAGCTTTCCTACGGCCAGGCCGGACTACAGAAAATTCTGGATTGCGGAAAGTGGTGGCGCGACATGACTGGGCTTCCGCTGCCGCTTGGCGGTAACGCGATCCGCCGCGAACTCGGCCCTGAGCTGATGAAGAGTGTTGGCGCAGCTCTGAAGGAAAGCATCGAGTACGCGCTGGCCAATCGCGATGCAGCTCTTGAATACGCGATGCAATTCGCCCGCGATCTCGACCGGCAGACTGCCAATCAGTTCGTCGGGATGTATGTGAACGAACGCACTGTGGACTACGGCGATGACGGCAAGGAAGCCATCCGGCGATTGCTCGACATGGGATTTCGCGCAGGGATAATCCCGCACCAAGCAAAGGTAGATTTCATTTAAGGGCTGAGGCTGACGGCTAAATGTTCTTTGCCGCGGCGGAATAATATTTACCGATGATCACGCCCATCTCCACTGCGGCGTCCGGATCAAGATTCTCGAACTCGAATCCCACCGCGCCCGGATTGCTCATGCGGACGATCGCGCGGACCTCGCGCTTGATGCCCTCCGTTGTATCCACGATCACAAGATCATGCACATCGCCGCTAGTGAACGGCTCGTGCGTGTCCACCTGAAAACCGCCGCGGCCTAATACGCTGAGATCGCCCAGTCGCTTGCCTTTAGAGGTGGTGACGAAGGCGTGTTCCATCCGGGGCAGATTGATGCGTTCAAATTTTCTTCTCTCATCGCTCATAAGAACTCCATTGCTACCAAACACAAGCAGGAATGACGCCAGTTTAACAGAGTTCCCGGAACCGAATCGAATCGCGATATCATGGAAGTCCTTGTTCTGGATCAAAACACGCAATGAGTATGTCGCCACAAATCGCAAAGCCCGCAACCAAGCCCGAAGGCGCGCAGACGCTCCTTATCGATCTCGACGACACCATTTGCGAGAACAATATTTACTTCGAGCGGGCGATCGCGAAATTCATCTCCTTCCTGAATCATCGCGAGTATTCCACCGAACAGGTCCGCGAGGTCATCAATCAAGTGGAGCGGGAATGCATACTCACTCACGGTTACGGGCTGCACAGTTTCGCGCACTCGTTGGTGGGCAGTTTTGAACGGCTCTCTGTCGAGCCCATCACTCCGGCTCTGCATGAAAAGATTCAGGGGTTCGCGCACCAGATCGCCGAACATCCCATGGAGATCATCGACGGAGTGCCAGAGACTCTTGAGTATCTGTCCGAGCGACACCATTTACTCGTAATGACCAAGGGCAGCTTTACTGAGCAATCGGCCAAGATCGAACGCTCCGGGCTTCAGGAATACTTTTCGGCCGTGGAGATTGTGGCAGAGAAGAACGAACCTACATATCGCTCCATCATTTCAAAATATGCGCTTCTTCCGGAAACCACTTGGATGATCGGCAACAGTCCAAAATCGGACATCAATCCGGCGCTTGCAGCGGGCATTCACGCGGTCTTCGTCCCGCACTGCCAGACATGGGTTCTGGAACATGAGGAGATCGCCGCAGCGCCTACAAACGGTCAAAAGCTTATACATGTAGAACGGTTTACCGACCTCCGCATGCACTTTTGATAGTGACCTCCGGAGGTACTTGGGGCAACATAGCAGCAACTTTTGACCTCTCGGGTGTTTGTACAAAGCAGTCACGCGGATGTGTGATTGTGCGCTGTCACAAATGGAGGCGCAATGACCGAAAGATCACGTCGAACCACAGTCGTTTTAATCACGCTTGCACTCCTCTCCGGATCGGCTTCATTGTTGCTCGCGAAGTCGAAGGGAAAGAAGTCGGAAGCACAAATCGACGATTCCAAACGTGCCCTCCACGCGCTGAACCGACTGACATTTGGACCTCGTCCCGGCGATATCGAAAAGGTCAACGCCATGGGCGTGGACAAATGGATTGACCTGCAACTCTCCCCCGAGAAGATCAACGACTCCGCCGTGGAAGCCCGCCTCGAACCCTTCCGCACGCTCAAGATGGACACCCGCACCATGGTCCAGAATTTTCCTCCGCCGAAGGTGATAAAAGCTGTCGCCGACGGAAGGTTGCGAATGCCATCGGATCCCAAAGAGAGCGCCGTGTACGAAGCGCAGATTGACGCCTACAAGAATCGCGCGGAGAGGAAGGCGCAGGGCGATGGCAAGCCCGGTGCGCCAGGCGATGACATCGCCGATGCTGCCACTGGCGAAATGAATATGAGTCCCGAAGCCAAGGAGCGTAGCCTCCAGCAACAGCAATCGAGGAACTACGCCCAAGCGGAAGCAGACACCCTATTGAAGAAGTCGCCGCAGGACCGCTTCAGCGCCATCATGAAGATGACGCCCGAAGATCGCCGCGCTACGGTTCAGGCACTGCGTCCGGAAGAGCGGGAAAAACTTTTTGAGGGACTCTCGCCCGAACAGCGGGAGCAACTTCAGGCGATGGCGAATCCGCAAGGTGTCATCTCCAACGAATTGGTGCAAAGCAAACTTCTGCGCGCGGTTTACAGCGAACGGCAACTCGACGAAGTCATGACCGACTTCTGGTTTAATCACTTCAATGTTTTTGCGCAGAAAGGCGCCGACCGCTTTCTCACTACCTCCTACGAGCGCGATGCCATTCGCCCGCACGCGTTGGGAAAATTCAAAGACCTGCTGATGGCCACGGCGACTCATCCCGCCATGCTCTTCTATCTCGACAACTTTGAGAGCGTGGGACCCAACTCGCAAGCGGGGTTGAATGGTGGACGCGGCAATCGCGGCAATAACCAAGCACGGCGACATGAAACGCTCTTCCAGCGATTGGGCATTACGAAGAGGCCAAACAATAGGCGGCCACAACGGTCTGACAGCAATACTATGGCGAAGGCCGGTGCCGCGCCGCGTCCGAAGCGCGGCCTCAATGAGAACTACGCCCGCGAGCTGATGGAGCTCCACACCCTCGGCGTTGACGGCGGGTACACGCAAAAAGACATCATCGAAGTCGCGAAGGTCCTCACCGGATGGACCATCAAGCAGCCTCAGCTTGGCGGGGATTACGAATTCAATGAGCGATTGCACGAACCCGGCGACAAGAATGTCCTGGGTCAGCGCATCAAAGAGGACGGCGAAAAGGAAGGCAAGAAAGTATTGGAGATGCTTGCCAAACACCCTTCCACCGCCAAATTCATCTCCCGCAAACTGGCGATGCGCTTCGTCTCTGACACTCCTCCGGAGGCTCTCGTAGACCGCATGGCAGCAACGTATCTGAAATCCGACGGCGACATCAAAGAAGTCCTGCGCACGCTCTTCAAGTCGCCGGAATTCTGGTCACCTGACGCCTATCGCGCAAAAGTCAAGACTCCGCTGGAATTCGTTGTCTCTGCGGTGCGCGTGACCGGCACTGACGTCAACAACTCGCAAACACTGGCGCAGGCACTACAGCGGTTGGGAATGCCGCTCTACGGAATGCAGCCACCCACCGGATACTCGATGAAAGCCGAAGCCTGGGTGAACACCGCAGCGCTTCTGAATCGCATGAACTTCGCGCTCGGACTCGCATCAGGCAAACTGCGCGGGATCAACATCAACAAAGACGCGATCCTCAAGGACGCGCCGCCGCCTACTGACGCCGATTCCGAGGTCGCAGTCGTTGCCAACGCATTGCTCGCCGGCGACATCTCCCAGCAAACGCGCGCCACGATTCGCAAACAACTCGACGATCCTGCGCTCAATCCGCGCAGTATTAAAGACAGCGAGCGACTTCGCGATTCTCAGTTGGGTATCATTGCCGGCCTGGTATTGGGATCGCCGGAATTTCAGAGGAGATAGCCATGGCCGTCACTCGAAGAGTTTTCCTGAAGAACAGCGCGCTTGCCGTTGTGGGCACCACCGCGATACCAAGCTTTCTCACCCGCGCCGCTTTCGCTGACGTAAATGGCGGCGGCAAAAAGCGCATGGTCGTCCTCTTCCAGCGCGGCGCTGCGGATGGTCTGAACATCGTCGTCCCGCACGGCGAGCCCACGTACTACCAGATGCGCCCGACCATCGCGATCCCGCGGGCGTCAGTAATCGATCTCGACGGCCTTTTCGGATTGCACCCGTCGATGGCTGCATTCAAGCCGCTGTGGGACAGCAAACAACTCGCCATCATCCACGCATCCGGATCGCCGGACAACAGTCGCTCACACTTCGACGCGCAGGACTACATGGAGTCCGGCACGCCGGGAGTGAAGTCGACCGAGGACGGATGGCTCAATCGCGCATTGCAAACCGAAGTGCAACATCACGAATCGGCAAACAAAGTCTCACCTTTTAAAGCCGTTGCATTGGGAACTGCGCTTCCCCGCACCCTCGCTGGTTCCTATCCCGCGGTGGCCATCAGCAACATCAACGAATTCGGTGTCGGCGGACGCGCCGCCGGCCCCGCTGCTGGGGGCCTCTCGAACAGTTTCGAATCCATGTACGCGCAGTCAGTCGATTCCGTGCTGCATGGCACCGGACAGGAAACCTTCGAAGCGGTAAAGATGCTCAAGTCGGCCGACCCCGCCCGCTACACTCCAGCAGCCGGGGCGAACTATCCCCGCGGACGTTTCGGCGACAGCCTTCGCCAGGTGGCGCAGCTTCTCAAGGCCGACCTCGGAGTGGAAGTTGCGTTCGCCGACATCGGCGGATGGGATCATCACGTCAACGAGGGTTCCACGCAGGGGCAAATTGCCAATCTCACCCGCGAGTTCTCCCAGGCGATTGCCGCATTCTGGACCGATATCGGCGATCTCGGCGCCGACACTGTTCTAGTCACGATGTCGGAATTCGGCCGCACAGCACGCGAGAACGGCAGCCGCGGCACAGACCATGGACACGCAAACGTGATGTTCGTACTCGGCGGCCCGGTAAAAGGCGGCAAAGTTTACGGGCGATGGCCGGGGCTCGATTCCCGCCACCTCTACGAAGGTCGCGACCTCGAAGTTACAACCGACTTCCGCACCGTGCTCGGCGAAGGCCTGTCCCGCCACATGGGCAACAGGCAATTGGCCACGGTCTTCCCGGGATTCAGCCCGGAGTCGAAGCTGCTGAATTTCATTCGCTGATTTAGCGGTGGATTTCAAGACTCGCGTGCAATTGGATACAATCGGCGGCAATGCTGATTGACGGTTCCGTTCTGAATAATCCGTTTGCAGGACTAAGCGCCGTAGTCGCACCTGCGGTACTCACGAACGCATCTTCCGTCCTTTGTCTTGGGACAGCCAACCGGATTGCCCGTGTTGTCGACCGTTCACGCGTTGTCACCGGGGAAATGGCGGGATTGCAGGTCGGAAGCAAGGAGTACCAGGCGCGAGCGGACCAACTCCCGCGTCTTCAAGTCCGCGCCCAGCTGTTATTCAGGGCGCTTCGGATTCTGTACGCATCGCTGGGATTGTTCGCAGCAACAGCCCTGATAACCGTGATCGGGTCCGCCATGGAGTTCTTCGGTTGGCAATTTGGCTTTCATGCGTCTGCCTTTATCGCAATGGGAAGCGGCACCGCCGCTGTGACTGGATTGTGTTACGGGTGCGCGCTCTTGGTGTATGAAACGCGAGTGGCAATTCACAACCTTACAGAAGAGGCCGCACTCTTTCGCAGTCACTACGCGCCCCCCGGTCCCCTGTCCTAGCTTCCATGCACCTTAATCGACGATCGGAACCGCTTGCGCCTTGGCAGCGCTAACCGAGCGGCTAAGCTTCGTATCATCAGAAATTATTCCGTCCACGCTCAATTCCCTGAACCGCTCCACCTCCGCCGCATCGTTGATCGTCCAAACAAACAGCTGTTTGCCTGCGGCTTGAAGTTCGCGTTGCAGCGTCTTTGAGAATATCGCGTGATTGATGATTGCGTGCGAGATCGGCAATGTCCTCCACGCATCCAGCAATTTCAGATTGCGGCAGATAAAACCTAGCGGGACGTCGCGACTCCCTCGCAACGACGCCAAATCGGAGATCACTTCCGGCAGGAACGAAGTCACCAGGACTCGCTCCGCGGGAAATTCATCCAGCAGCCGGATGGTTTCAGCTTCAAGGCCGGCGTCTTTCAATTCGATATTGATGTAGGCACGGTTGCCGTATCGTTCAAGAACTTCGCCCAGAGTCGGCAACGGGTGCAATACCCGGAGGTGATCCAGAGTGTGCTGATCAACTTTGAGGTGATGGAAATGCGCATCGTGGCAGACCGCAGCGTTTCCATCCGCAGTGCGGCGCACGTCGAACTCAAAGCCATCGCAACCGTGCTCGAGGGCAATATCGAAGGCTTCGAAGGTATTCTCCGGGGCGTAAATCCGCGTTCCGCGGTGTCCTAGAAACAGCGCTGGTCGGACGGGTTGGGGCTTGGATGATGGCTCGGCGCTCATTCCGGGAAGCGCACCCGCTGCGCTTCAGCCAAGGTCAATGTCACGCAGCGGCTTGCCCGTGTCCGGAGTCTCTTTAGCGCGCTTCACTGCTTCTTGAAATTTCTTTTCCAGCAAGTCAGCACTATTCTTCTGATTTTCAATCGATTGCTGAAAGAGCGACTCGCGACGCACATCCTGGTCCTTCATAGCGCGCGCAGCTTCCTCGAAATCGTTGAACGTCTTGGGACGCACCGGTGCCGTGTGTGCGATCACAGCCTTCGTCTCTGGATCGACTTTGATCAGGGCGCCGCAGCAGGGACAGCCTACGTCAAACGGTTGTGGGGTCTTCGCCATACGCAAATGATACCCCAGATTGGGTTGCGAGGGCGTCCCGGCTAAAGATGCAGCCTACAGATAGAACACGTGATGATCCGGACAATTGATCTGCGCGCCATCATAGATCTGGCGCAACAAAGAGGTGCCGTGACGGGCGAGGAACTCGACGCCGGCGATCTCACGCTCTTGCAGGTTCTTGTGCGGAAACAGGGCGCTTGCGATCTGCTCACCGTGCCGGCCGATCTCGGCATCCTTTCGCACCACCGCGGTGGCTGCCCGTGACTGCAGCCGCGATAGCTGGTACAGGATCTTTGAAGCTGACTTCTTCGCCGCATCCACCAACGTGGGATCGAGCTGTTGCAGTCGCGTTGAGATCCCCTTGAGATCGGTTTCAATATCATCCCTGGTGGAATCAAAAGCTGAATCCAACCCTGCAGGCAATGAACGCTTCGCCAGCAATTGCTTCAGGTGCTCGGGACCTTGAAATGTCTCCGCAACATTCACCCGATACTTACTCAGCAAGCGCGCGATCTTCGGTTCCACCAGAGTGGCCGATATCCGCGGAAGTATCGGGGTCACCCGCCCGAGTAGTTGTTCATAGACCACCGCTGATTGCGCAAAATATGCCACCTCAGCCGGACCACCAACATAAGCCAGCGTGGGCAACAGATAATCCTGCACCGCCGGACGCATCAATGCGTTAGCGCTGAACTCCTCGGGATGCGCTTTTACGCGCGCGATCAACTCGGCGGCCGACAGCTTTACTTTCCCGATACTGAAATGCGAATTCACCCGCTGCACCGGCGTCCGCACTCCATCCTGAAGCATGAATAGAGTTGTGGATGATCCTGAAACCTTTACTTGAGCATGATAGCCGGCATGTTCAAGCTCCTTGCCTCGCGCCAGCAATGCGGAATTTATCTCCGCTGCACGCCGCACAGCATCCGCGTAGACCGGCTCTGCCACCCGATGCAACTCAGCATCCGATGCGTCTAAAACGATCACGCCAAAATCCGCGAACAGTCGCGAGAAAAGCTTTGCGAATGCCTCTCCGAACGATGCTCCCGGCGCATAACTTCCGCGCAGAATGTCTGCTGCTTCCGATTCGCCCAACAGTTCAAGCGCTTCTTTAACTAATGGCCGTATCTCAGCACCAAAGCACACCGTGCCCACGGGCGCGCCCTCTACTGATTGCGTCGCGACCGACAGCTTTCGCAATCCAAATCCCTTGTCGTACAAGGTGGTCGAACTCACTTCCGCAAGATCGTGGTCCTCCGTCGCTAGCCAGAAAATCGGCACGGTTTCTACACCCGCCGCGGTGGCGGCGTCAGCGTGCTTCACGGCCGTAAGGGCTTTAAGGAGTGAAAACAGTGGCCCGCCAAAAAGGCTTACCTGCTGCCCGGTAACTAATGCTGCTGAGCCCTCGCGGAATCGACCAATGTTCACTAAAGTCTTCGCCGATGCTCCCCAATTGCGGTTCTGTTTTTCCAGCACATCAGCCACGCGCTGCCTGCGTTCGCCAGGATATTTCAGCGACTTCGCTTCAGGCGCATAGAAATTTGAGAATGGGGGATGAGGATAAAAGGATGAGACGCGTTCGAAATTGTTTAGATAGTCCTGGTAAAGCCGGGAAACATGCGGAATGGAACTGATAGGCAGACATTCCGCGCGCATTAACAACACCCCAGCCACAAGAGGATCGGACAACAACTGCGGGCTATGCTTTGTGAAGTCACTGAAGTTGGATGTGAATAGCGGTTGTTGGTTACAGTTTATTCGCAACCATCTTACCCGACTGCGCACTGAATCCAGACATCATTCGCCGCCATCTAACGTAGTAGGATTTGACTCTCTGCGGCAAACCAGCCACACTGGAGTTAGTTCTTTGACAATCGACCTGCCCAGGTCGATTCCGAATGGGGGCGTCACGGCTTCGACGGAATTGCTTGCGGCAAAGAGGCATGCCGGGGTGCACACACCCGTGATCGAGTGCAAAACGATAATTGCCAATCAAGAAATGGCATACGCTGCTTAATTAGTTAAGTAGCCGTCCTTCGCGGCCACGTCCGCGGGCTGCGAAAGGACGTCATTCAGCGGGCTGGTTCTCTGCGCTAAGCCAGGGCGCAGGGGGCGAGACCTACGGGCTAGCTGTCCGCGTTTCTTGTCGGTTCTGAGCGCGTCCAGCGAACGTTGCCGGTGAAGGCCGGTAGCATGAACTGAATAAGCATGTAGTTCTCTTTGCTAGTAACATTTTCGGACGCGGGTTCAACTCCCGCCGCCTCCACCATTTTT
>JAOAPH010000221.1 GCA_025462835.1 Candidatus Angelobacter sp.
GACGGAAAGCTGGACTTGGTAGTCGCCAACAATTCGCAGTTTTCGGTCAGCGTGCTCATCGGCAACGGAAACGGTACTTTTCAGCCTCCGGTGAGTTACGCCGGCTTCCCTGGAATTAGCTGCGTCACTGTAGCGGATCTGAATGGGGATGGAAAGCTAGACTTCGCGGCGACTGCTCAAGACGGTGGCGTAGTGGGAGTCCTCTTCGGCAAGGGAGACGGAACATTCCAAGGTCTTAAACTGATCAGCGTCGGTACGGGTCCAATCTCTCTCGAGGTTGCGGACATGAACAAGGACGGCAAGCCTGATCTGCTGGTACTGAACAAGACTGCAAACAATCTTGGAGTACTACTGGGAAATGGCGATGGCACGTTCCAACCGGCTGTTTTTTTGGGCGCAGGTTCCCCTGGATTTAGCACCGGGTCTAATCAACTGGTACTCAGTGATTTCGACGGTGACGGAATACTCGATGTAGGGGTTGTGAATTCGGGAGCAGTAATAAGTGTTCTCATGGGAAGAGGAGATGGGAGTTTTCCCGCATTCACCCATGCTCAACTAGGCGCGAACCCAGTGGCCATTGCTAAAGGAGATTTCAACTCAGACGGCAAGCTTGACTTTGCTGTTGTGAACCAAAGCGCAAAGAGCATTGGTATTTATGTAGGAAATGGGAATGGAGATTTTTCAAACAATAACAGCTACTCGACTGGCATGACGCCCACGTCTATTGCAGCGGCTGATCTCAATGGTGATAACAAACTGGATTTGGTAGTTACAAACAGCGACGATGACAATGTTAGCGTATTCATCGGAAATGGCGACGGTACATTTCAGCCCAGAGTGTCCTATGCTGTGGGTTCAAAGCCATCCGCGGTTGCAGTCGCTGATTTGAACAAAGACGGCAAGCCGGACATCATCGTTGTGAACAGAACAACAGATTCCCCCGGCAACAGCGGGACCATCAGCGTTCTTCTCGGCAAAGGAGACGGAACGCTTAACGCAGCATCGCAAACCGCCCTTTTTTCCGCACGGCCAGTATCTCTCGCGGTTGCAGATCTGAACGGTGATGGAAATCTTGATGTCATTGTCGCGAATGAGCTGAACAGTGTCCTTCGCATACTGGTAGGACGTGGAGATGGCGGTTTTCAACAATTATTGTTGACAGACAACGGAACCGGCGGCACGTCAGTCATTGCTGTGGACATGAACAACGATCTACTTCCCGATCTCGTGGTTGGGTATTTCGACGGGGTGAAAGTTTTGATCAACAACGGTAATTTCACCTTCCAACCGGCGGCAATTTACCCCGCCGGCATACCGTTGGTGGTCAACTCCGGTGATTACAACATGGACGGGAAGCCGGACATCCTCGCACTTTCAAATTTCAACAGCGTGGCTTTACTTGTAAACAACGGAGACGGAACTCTAAAGCCCGCGATCCACTTCGCATCCAGCTGGAATCCAGTTGCTGTAGTCAACGGAGATTTCAATGGAGATGGCGCACTAGACGCGATCGTAGTGAATTCGAATACGAACAGCGCGGGTGTGTACTTGAATGCGATGGCAACAGTTTTATCCGTTTCTTCGTCACCTAATGCAAGTGTTTACAACCAACCGGTTCAGGTCACTTCCAGCGTCGCCTCTTTCGCTCGTGGCCGTGCAAAGCCGACCGGCACGGTCGTCATCAAGGCAGACGGGATTCAGTTGCTGTCTGGTGCTATTGGGACAACACCTCTCAGCGTCAGCAAGTTATTTACGACTGGAACGCACGACATCACCGTGGAATATTCCGGCGATAGCAATTTCGGGCCGACTACCTCAAGCTCCATACAAACTACTGACCGTGCGCCCGTGCAAGCGACCATCCAATCGTCTCCAAACCCATCAGTGGCAGGCAATTCAGTGGCACTGAGCGTTGTGATGGCCCCGCAATTCGGAGGACAGCCAACGGGCAACGTCATATTCAGAGACGGAATCACGCTCTTGAAGTCGACACTCTTAATAGACTCTCTGCAAGGCAGCACATCAACTTCTTTGTTTCAGCTTGGTCAGAGGTCATTGAACGCGATCTATATTGGCGATGCGAACTTTCTTCCCAGCACTTCCCCATCAATAACGCAAACTGTCCTGAGCCAAGCATCACTTTCGGCTACTGCGCTAACATTTCCGGTGAGAATCGTGGGACGAACAAGCCCGCCCTCCATGATCACGCTGTCAAACATAGGCGGAGCACCAATCAACATCTCTAGCATTGCGACGCCGGGTCCGTTCCAGCAGTCAAATAACTGTGGTGTTTCCTTGGGTTCACTTCGGAGTTGCGCGATCAATGTGAGCTTCTCACCTAATGCTGCGGGGACCTTAAGCGGCTCCTTACAAATTACGGATAGCGCTGCGGGTAGTCCGCATATAATCAATCTTTCCGGAGTGGGTCTCGATTTCACGCTGTCGCTTTCGCGCACCGCACGGCCGAGCAGGTCCACTGCTGGCAATACCGAGTCAACGGGAGCAACGCTTTCCATTCGAGGGGCGATTCCCTCTCCGGTGTTATTGAGTTGCTCCGGAGCCCCACAGGGATCAATCTGCGAAGTGACCCCTAACTTCGTAAATCAGGCGAATGCCTCCACACCCTTGGCTGTAAAGCTGGCTTCGACGGGCTTGGGGAAGATACCTCCGGGCAAGTACAACCTAACGATCGAGGCACGATTGGGCGATGAGGTCCAGAGAATGCCCGTGCAGTTAGACATTCCCTCGAATGATGCGCAGCAAAAGCGCTCGAAAAGGCTCGTCGGGAACAGGTAACAGGAAGGAAATTGCGCGAAGTAGTAAGCGCATTGACTCGCTCCTCCATTACAATTAACTAATGCGAGAGTGGCGGAATTGGCAGACGCACCAGACTTAGGATCTGGCGGGTAACACCGTGGGGGTTCGAGTCCCCCCTTTCGCACCAACAACCCAGCTGTTTTTAGCTTTGAGATCTATCTCCAGTTCCTGAATTCTGCCCATCAAAGAGAGAACGCCATTATGTCTTTTCCTCCGCAGCCGAATGTGAAACTCACTAACTCAGCCGAATATCGTGAAGGCTACGCCAACAGTGTGCAGATCCACGTATCCGTGTGGGATTTCCTGTTGACCTTTGGACGCCTACAGCAACAGACGCCAGAGTTGGTCGAAGTGTCCAACTTCCAGAGTATTTATGTGAGCCCGCAGCAGGCGAAGGCTTTGTTGATGATCCTGCGACAGAATGTCGAGAACTACGAGAAGGCTTTTGGCGAGATCAAGTTGGATCCGCAGATGGTGCCCGGCGGCTCAGTGAACTAAAGCTCCTAGGCCTTTGGCGGCTCCCACAGCTCGATGCGATTACCCTCGGGGTCCATGATCCACGCGAATCGTCCGTACTCGGAATCCTCGCGGCGGTCATCGATCTCGACGCCCTCCTGCTTCAACAACGCGAGCAGCGCGTCCAAATCCTCTACGCGATAGTTCACCATGAAGTTCGCGCGGCTGGGATCGAAGTACTTTGTGCTTCGGGGAAACAGGGACCAGATGGTGTATCCCGTCGCGCCGTTCTCTGCGTCCTTCCACTCGAATGCGACACCGTTATCCGGCATGCGCTTTATGCCCAGATGCTTCTCATACCAGCCATAAAGCTTCTCTGTATTCTCGGACTTGAAGAAAATGCCACCGATGCCGGTTACGCGTTTCATGGAGCACTCCTGAAGGTGCAGAGGATAGCAGGCATTGTAAGCCCCGTCCGATCAGAGCTCTCCAACAAGAAGAATTTAATGTCACTTTTCGGATAGCGCCGAAATCAAAAGAACGAGATCGTTGCCTGAGAGGTAATCATGTCGACACTGGGGATTGAAACAGAAGTTCAGCGGCAGCTGCTGGACAGACGCGGACGCCTGGAAAACGCTATTCAGCAGAATGGGAATGAAGTTCAACTTCGGGGTCTCCTGGAGCAAGTAGACGCGGCCTTGGATCGGATCAACCAGGGAACGTACGGGATTTGCGAGACTTGCCACGACACCATCGAGCAGGACCGGCTGGAGCGCAATCCGTTGATCCGGTATTGCCTTGACCATCTGACGGCGCCAGAAAGACAAGCATTGCAGGACGATCTTGATCTGGCTTTGCGCATCCAGCAGAACTTACTGCCCAACCGTGAATTTCGTGCCGCCGGTTGGGAGGCCTATTACCACTACGAACCCTTGGGGCCGGTGAGCGGCGACTATTGCGATCTAGTTGCAGAGGATGACAAGAGTATTTTCTTCTTACTAGGGGACGCCGCCGGCAAGGGCGTGGCCGCTTCCCTGCTGATGTCGCAGTTGCACGCGATTTTCCGCACTCTCATGGCCTTGCGTCTCACTCCCGGGCAATTGTTGGAGAGGGCCAATCGGCTCTTCTGTGAGTTCATGCTGCCGGGACATTACGCCACGGTGATATGCGGACGCGCCGATGATTCGGGAAAGATCGAGATTGCCAATGCGGGACACTGCCTTCCCTTAGTTCTGCGCAACGGCCAGAACATCACAATTCAGAACTCTACGTTTCCGTTGGGACTCTTTTGCGAAAGCGAGTACGCCACCACGACACTTCAGCTCGGCAAAGATGAAGGCCTGTTGCTTTACAGCGATGGTCTATTGGAAGCGAATAATTCCTCCGGCGACGAATACGGAGAAGAGAGGCTCCAGCGCTTGTTTATGAATTGCAATGGAAGGACTCCCAAAGAACTCATTGAGAACTGCCTTGAAGACCTCAGGAAATTCCAACTCGGCCAAGCGCGGAAAGATGACTTGACCGTACTTTCAATCCTGAGGACGGCGGCGGCGGGAGCTGCAAGCGCTAGAGTCGCATAACGAGCCTAGACCACGAAGTATTTGGCGCTGGGATGGTGCACGACGATACTCGAAGTGCTCTGCTCGGGCTCGAGTTGATAGGTCTCCGTCAGACGCACACCGATGTTCTTCACCGGATCGAGCAGCGCAAACAGCTGGACTTGGTCTTCCAGGTTCGGACAGGCGGGATATCCGAACGAATATCGTGAGCCGCGATACTTCTGATGGAAGAGGTCGCTGATGCGAGTTGCGTCCTCGCCGGCGATACCCAGGTCTTCTCTCATCTTTTTGTGGTTGAGTTCGGCGAGTGCTTCCGCGGTTTCGACGCTAAGTCCGTGCAGATATAGATAACGTGTGTAGTCCCCAGTATCAAAGAGAGCTTTCGTGAGTTCGGATGCCCTATCGCCGATCGTGACCAGCGACAGGCCGATTACGTCAAACTTTCCATCAGCACGTGGCTCGAAGAAATCCGAGATGCAGAGCTTGCGTCCTTCGCGCTGTCGCGGGAAGGTGAAACGCTGAAGCTCATTGGCGCCGGCGTTGCTGCGGTTCGCGTCACCTGTGTTCACGCTGGCGGGATCGTAGACAACCACGGAGTTTCCGTCGGCGTTGCAGGGGAAATATCCGAATACGGTCTTGGGCTCGAACCAGTTGTCGCGGATACATTCGTCTTCGAGTTCAGCCAGAATCGGGCGATACTTCTCTTCGACCAGCCGCTTGTAATCTTCTGCTGACGCAGTCTTCAACTGCCATTGGTTCTTGAAAAGCGCTGTCTCGTTTATGTATTGGAAGACTTCGCGTAGGTCCCAATCTTTCTTGGTACGCACTCCAAAGAACGGCGGCTTGGGAAAATTCGGTGGCGGCGCTACGACAGGCGAGCGCTCGGTCGAGATGCTGGCTTCGCCATAGCTCGCAACCGCAGTCGCGGCTTGCGCGAGTTCTTTGCGGGTGCGTCCTTCGGTGAGACGAGCTTGCTTGGCACCGTCGCTAGTGCTGAGATCGTCCATTACGTGCAGGCCATCGAAAGCATCATTGGCGTAGAAAACGGCTTCGTGATATTCCGCGCGAAGATCATCCTCAACATACTTACGCGTGAGCGCAGCGCCACCGCAGATCACGGGAAACTTTAGGCCCTGCTGTTGCAAGTCCTGCAAGACATACTTCATCTCCAGCGTGGACTTCACCAGCAGGCCGCTGAGTCCGATGGCGTCGGCGCCATGCAACTGTGCGGCGTTGATGATGGCATCGGCCGGCTGCTTGATGCCGAGGTTCACCACCTTGTAGCCGTTGTTGGTGAGGATGATATCGACAAGATTCTTGCCAATGTCGTGCACATCACCCTTCACCGTGGCCAACACGATCGTTCCCTTCTGCGATCCTTCGACCTTTTCCATCTTCGGTTCGAGATAAGCGACCGCAGCTTTCATCACCGCGGCAGAATCCAGCACCGAGGGCAACTGCATCTTGCGCGCGCCGAAGAGCTCGCCAACAGTCCGCATTCCATCAAGCAGCACCGTGTTGATCAAATCCAGTGGCGTGTACTTCGCCAACGCCCTCTCAAGAATCTCTTCGAGGGTTTGCTTCTGCGCGCCGGAGCTGATGGCACGCTCGCCATTGATGATGCAGTGCTTCAGCTGGTCTTCAACGGACAACTTCTCCAGAGTCGAATCGGCGACGTCCGCCTTCTTCTCCATCCCGGAGAAGAACTGCATGTAGGTCTGGAGCGGATCGCCGTTGGTGCGATCCTGGAAGATGAGCTTGCGCGCGAGGTCAACTTCAGCTTCAGGTATCTTGTACAACGGATAGATTTTGCTGTAGTTAATGATCGCAGCATCTAGCCCGCGGTCAACCGCTTCCTTCAAGAACACGCTGTTCAAGACACGACGCGAATACGCTGACAGGCCGAAGCTGATGTTGCTTATGCCAAGAATCGTCTTTACGCCCGGCAGTTCCCTCTTAATGGCCTCCACAGCTTTGAGCGTCTCGATGCCAGCGCTGCGGTACTCTTCCTGCCCAGTAGAGATAGGCAGAGTAAGGGCGTCAAAAATGAGATCGACCGGACGAATGCCGTACTTTTCGGTTGCGAGCTTGTAAATGCGCTTGGCGACGGCGAGCTTTTTCTCGGCCGTAAGCGCCATTCCATCTTCGTCGATAGTCAGCGCGATCACGGCAGCGCCATAGCGCTTTGCCATGGGCAGGACTTGGGAAGTGCGC
This sequence comes from Candidatus Angelobacter sp., assembly GCA_025462835.1. Classification (GTDB taxonomy): domain Bacteria; phylum Acidobacteriota; class Terriglobia; order Terriglobales; family Acidobacteriaceae; genus JAICLA01. The sequence continues at coordinate 7,047 of JAOAPH010000221.1, forward strand.
TTCTCGCCGTCTTCCAAGTTGATGGAATTGATGATTGCCTTGCCCGGGATCCTCTTCAGCGCCTCTTCGATGACCGGCGCTTCGGTGGAATCCACCAGGATCGGCGCGGGCACACGGGTAGCGATTTTCTCCAGGACAGTATTCATGTAGGCCATCTCGTCCTCGCCGACGATCGCGCAGCAGAGGTCGAGCATGTGTGAACCTTCGTTCACCAGCTTTTTGGAGAGAGCGAGAATGTCATCGTACTTGCCGCCACGCACCAGTTCGCGGAAATGTTTCATCTGCGTGGTGGTGTTCATCTCTTCGGCCACAACAACTGGCTGACCGTCGAGCTCAAGTGGAACGGTGGTGTAAGCGCTGGAAGCCGCACCCACCGGCTTGTTGTCGCGGTGCAGCGGCGTGAGTGAGGCGCAGGCATCGACCACAGCCTTCAGATGTTTGGGCGTGGTGCCGCAGCATCCACCGACAATGTTGACGCCGTACTCGGTGATGAATCGCTTGTGGTAATCGGCCAGTTCGTCAGGCTGCAGCGCATAATGCGCGTGCCCGCCGACGTTCTGCGGCAACCCGGCGTTGGGCAGAACGGACAAGTATTTTGTCGAGTTGTGTCCAAGGTAACGAACGGCATCGTTCATCTCCTTGGGGCCAGTGGCGCAATTCAGACCGATGAT
>JAOAPH010000130.1 GCA_025462835.1 Candidatus Angelobacter sp.
CAAGCGGTGAAAGCCATTCCGGGACAAGGAAGCAATGTCCCCATCACTCTTCTGGGTTCAAGCGGCTTCAGCGCAGAACTGAGTGCCACGTTGGGTCTGCCATTCGCTTTCGCGGCGCATTTCGCGCCGGAGTATTTGTACGCGGCCGCTCGCCTGTACCGGGAGAGTTTCCGCCCAAGCAAAGTGTTGCGCCAGCCCTACCTTATGGTGGCGGTGCAGGTCATCGCCGCGGAAACCGACGCCGCCGCCCGTCGCCTGTTTACAACACCCCAGCAACGCTTCCTGCGACTGATCCGCAATCAGCCAGTGGAATTGTTGCCGCCGGTCGATTCGATGGATGGAATATGGAACGACTTTGAACGGATGGCGGTGGAGACCAAGCTGAGCGCGGCTATCGTGGGTTCGAATGCAACGGTGAAAGCGGGCCTGGAAAAGCTGGTCTCCGAAACAGCAGCCGATGAGGTAATCGTAGTCACGGACACCTACGAGCATGCCGACCGCCTGCAATCCTACGAACGAGTGGCCGAAGTTGCGAAGGAGCTGGAGAGTTCGGCAGAAGCGACAACTCACCATGCCTCACATCGTCGTTAAATCACGGCTCCTTAGCCCAAATCGCGGGGCAACGCTTGCCTTAGCCGCAAAATCCGAATCAAAATGAAACGCGCAATTAGATTCTTGTTATCTGTCGTCTTGATGACGGCCGGTTTTCTGCCTGTCGCCGTCGGCCAACAGCCAAGTACGCCTGCGTCCGAGATTGTTGAGCCCCAGCCGATACTCTGGGTAGATCACGGCGCGATCGAAGGCTTGAACGATGTCCACTTTGATTTCGACACCTACCATTTTGTCTCTGACCCGGAGGCCCTGCAGACCGATGCGCAATGGCTTAAGGATCATCCCGACGTACAAATAAATCTCGCCGGGTACGCAGACACACGTGGAGACGTCGTTTATAACGTCGCCCTCTCCCAGGAACGGGCCAACACTGTTAAGCAAAAGCTGCTTCAATTGGGCATTGCGGAAGACCGGATCGTCTTCGCCACCGGTTGGGGGAAACTTTACCAGAGCTGTCTCGATCCTAGCGAGGAGTGCTGGAAACTGAACCGACGGGTTCAGTTCGAGTACGCGAACCCGCTTGCCAAGGGACCAACTGCTGGAAGCCGTTAGTATCAGGTTGCCCCACCCTTGTCGCTCGGCTTTTTGAGCGACAAGGTGGGAGCCAACGCCGCGCAGTGACCACCCCAAGTCCTGCAGCCTTCGCTTGTTGAATCTCCCTGAATGTTAAAATCAAGGGTTCATTCCGCATTGCCATCTTAAGTTTCTGATCGAGGAAGCCATGCCCGAAGCCGCTTTGGAAAAAACTCACGGGCCCGCGCCGCTCACCGCGCTCACTGAAGACGAGCAGATGTTTCGCGACAACATCAAGCAGTTTGCCGACGAAAAAGTCCGCCCCTTGGTGCGCGAAATGGATGAGAAGCAGGTCTTCGACCACGATCTCATCCAGCAGTTCTTCCAGCTCGGCCTGATGGGGATTGAGATTCCGGAACAGTACGGCGGTGGTGGCGGATCGTTCTTCGAAGCCATTCTTGCGGTGGAAGAGATCTCTCGCGTGGACGCATCCGCCGGCGTCCTCGTCGATGTTCAGAACACGTTGGTCATCAACGCTCTCCTGCGCTGGGCGAATGACGAACAGAAGAAGAAGTACCTTCCCAAGCTCGCCACCGACACCGTCGGCGCATATGCACTCAGCGAAGCTGCCTCCGGCTCTGACGCGTTCGCCTTGCAGACGCGCGCCGAAGACAAAGGCGACCACTTCCTGATCAACGGACAGAAACTCTGGATCACCAACGCGAAAGAGGCTGGCCTCTTCGTCCTCTTCGCCACCGTCGATCCCGCAGCCGGATACAAAGGCATCACCGGATTCCTGGTGGAAAAAAACTTTCCCGGATTCTCTGTCGGCAAGAAAGAGGACAAGCTCGGCATCCGCGCCTCCAGCACCTGCGAATTGATCCTCGAAGACTGCAAGGTCCCGAAGGCCAACGTGCTCGGCGAAGTCGGCAGGGGATACAAGATTTCCATCGAAACGCTGAACGAAGGACGCATCGGCATTGGCGCGCAGATGATCGGCATGGCCCGCGGCGCGTGGGAACACGCTGCCCGTTATGCGAAAGAGCGCAAGCAGTTCGGCAAAGCTATTGCCGATTTCCAGGCCGTGCAATTCCAACTGGCGCAGGCCGCAACGGAACTCGAAGCCGCGCGCATGATGGTTTACAACGCCGCGCGCATGAAAGATGCCGGCATGAACTTCGTGAAGGAAGCCGCAATGACCAAGCTTTTTGCTTCGCAGGTCGCCGAGCGCGTCTGCTCGCTCGCCGTGGAAATCTACGGCGGATACGGCTTCGTCAAAGACTATCCCGTGGAAAAATATTATCGCGACGCCAAGATCGGCAAGATCTACGAAGGCACCTCGAACATGCAGTTGAACACCATCGCCAAATTGGTATTGGGAGGCAAGTGATGGCCGACGGAATCGATCGCCGAACATTCCAGCGCATCCCGCTGACCGACGACGCCATCGCCGTGGACGACACCGGCCGCGAGTTGGGTAAGGTTTCGCAAGCGAGCGGCGGCGGCATGACGATCCACCCTCCCAACCGCGAAGTCGCCGACTCCCTCTCCCTGGGACAGCGCCTGCAAGTCACGGTGATGGAACCGGGAACGCAAACTTCCAACACTATTGACGTGGTCGTCCGATATCACGACGGCGAAAAGATCGGCTTCGAATTCGTTACCGGAAAATAGCTGATCAATAAACCACGCCTATCGAACATTCTTGTTTGCCGTGTGAAACTGCACTACACTGTTTCCCGCTCTCCCCCATAATCTAGAAATGTCACGGGACAGGACCCTATGTTGGTTCAGGACGCAGTACATGAACTGCTTGATCTAGTTGCCGTCCACGGTTTTTACATCTCCGTGCTCGAGGAAAAGCTTGGGCACCCCATTCCGCTGCCCAATGAAGCCATTACTCCCGATCGCTCCAAGGCCGAGCATTCCATTGAGATCCTGCATCGCTGGCTCGCCGTTCTCGATTTTGCCATTCCCCCCATCACCGTCCGCGACGCCCTGAAGGAATCGCTGCCTCGCGAGACCGCCGAAGCCATGCTCCGTTATTTCATCGGCAAGAGTTCGCACGAGGAGACTGATCGCGACAAGGCCGATTGCGTCGCCACTTTTCTTTATCGCAGTTCAGACCTCGGCAGCAAGCCGATTCCGCAGACCAGCGACCGTTACCATTTCATTTCCGAAGTGGCGCGGGAGTTCGAAGGATTTATTTGCAAGACCCTCGGAGACACCCGCATCCCTGAGATCAAGAAAGAACACGAGCAGTTGCTGAAGGAATTCGAGTACCTGCATCAGGAAGTGGACGACTTTCGCACGTTTGACCAACTGATGGATTCGGGCATCGTGCAGCGCGTGCGCGACATCAAGCAATCATTCAACACCTCGTTCTACGTCCCCAGCGTCTTGGCCAACGTCGCTGTTTACAATACGATCTTCGGCGCACGCTTCGATAAGCTCTTCCACGCGACTACTGAGCAGATCAAGAGTTTTGCCACCAAGGTGCAGGACGAAGGCGCCAGCATCATGAGCCGTCTCGATGAAGATGTCACAGTGAAACATCTTGCCGACGTCGAAGGCTCCCACATCATGAACCAGGAGTACGGCAAGGCGCAGGAAAATTTCCGCAAGATTTCCAAATTCAAGAAAGTCGTGGACAAGAAAGGCGGACGCCCTTCCGGTCGGCCCGGTGGGATACAGATCGTTCCGGACATCGCTGTAAGGAGTTCTCCTCCGCCCAGTTTCTCTGCGCTTGCTGCGGCTGCTGCGACGGCAAAGGCTTCATCCGGGTCAGGGTTGCAGGCCAGTTATTCTGCAGTCAGCGGAACCAATGTTGTGGAGGAAGGCAAATTGCGCTCGCAGCAGGACGCCATCCGTATCTTTGTCCGCGTCGCCGATAAATCCTGCTTCGTTGTGCCGCTGGTGAAAGGAGTAGTGAACATCACCGCGGCAGAAGCGGAAGCGCTGCGCAGTGATTTTGGATCGGAAAAGAGTTTTCGCGCGGACTACGCAAGCATCATTTCCATGATGGTGGCAATGGTCGCGCGCCTCGTCGTTGAGCAGGAAGATTTCCGCGCGAAACAGAGTTCAGCCTACCTGTGGAAACCCCACGCCGACGCCATCGCTTACATCATCAGCAGCGCCACCGGTGTTCTCGCCACCGCCAATCAGATCCTGGAGATGGCGGAAAAACGCGGGCTCGAAGAAAAAGTCACCGGCATCAAGGCCACTATCGTTAAACTGCGTATGGCTCTGCAACAGGCGGCCACAACATTGAAATCCGCTGGCACGCAAAACGCCTAAGCCGATCTATTCCTCTGCCTTGCTTGGCGCCTCCGCCTCAGGATTCGGGTCATACCCCGCAATCTTCTTGCCCATCAAGTAAATATCGAACCAGTTGACGATATGCTCCAGCCGCTCCACCCGATGCCACGGCTTGCCCGACCGTGAAAGCTCATGCGTCTCATCCGGAAAGCGCACCATCACCACCGTCTTCTTCAGATATTTCAGCGCGCGGAACATCTGCTCGCCGCCCGACGTCGGTGGAGTCCGATAATCGGACTCGCCTTCTATCAGCATCAACGGCGTCTTCACACGCTGAATGTTTGTGATCGGCGATCGCGCGACGAAATCCGCCTTGTCCTCGAATGGCGCGCCTTTGAACCATGACGGCTGAAAGAGCGTGAAATCCGCCGTGTACCACCATGACGACCAGTCCGCTATCGAACGCTGCGAAACCGCCGCAGCGAATCTGTCCGTCTGGCCGATCGTCCAATTGGTCAGCACTCCGCCACCGCTGCCGCCGGTCACGCCCATCCTTTTTTCGTCAATGTAACCGCGCTTCAACAGTTCATCCACGCCGATCATCAAATCTTTGTAATCGTCGCCCGGGTAGGCATGCTGAATAATGTTGCCGAACTCCTGCCCGTAAGAGGTGCTTCCCCGCGGATTCGGATACAGCACCACATAACCCTTCGCCGCCATCCACTGGAATTCATGGTCAAAGGTGTAACCGTAGGCGGCATGCGGCCCGCCATGGATATTCAAGATCAACGGATACTTCTTCTTGGGATCGAAATCCGGCGGCTTGTGTACCCATGCTTCAATCTTTCTGCCATCGAAACTCGTGTACCAGATCGCTTCCGGCTCAGTCAGCTTGATCTGCGAAAACAATTTTTCGTTTACATGGGTCAGTTGTTTCAGATTGCCAGATGCATCCGCAATGAAGACGTCGCCGATATTCGTTGGCGTAGAAATCACCATCGCCAGTTTCGACCCGTCTTCAGAAGATGTGAACGAGAACGCGTCGTGATTGCCATTGGTCAGCGGTGTGGCTTTACCTGTTGCGGTCTCAAAACGATAAAGATTGGAAACGCCTTTTTGCAGCACCACGTCAACGATCGAATGCCCATCGCTGCTCCATATCGGGTTGGTCCGGCCGCCTCCACGCGGAGGATGCTGGTCGCCACCGGGCCCGCTGCCAATGTCGTAATCGAAATCCGCAGTCAGGTTGCGTGGTTTTGCTCCAGGCGCGGCATCAATCACCCACAGGTCGTCTTGTGCATAGGAAAGAATGGGTTTATTCGCGGCGCCCCGGTATGTGATCCGTTTCCCGTCTTTGCTCAGCGACGGTGAACCTATATCGCTCTCCACCGTGAACAGTTTCTTGACGGCTCCGCCATTCGACGGCACGGAATAAACTGTTCCCCGCGCCACTTCGTAGTAAGGCTCCGGAGTGTGGTCAGAGGTAAATATAATCTGCGACCCATCCGGCGACCACATCGCATCGCTGTCGTCGTATCCGCCTGAGGTCAATTGCTGCGGCTTGGGCAACGCAGCATCGTCCACCGCCGCGGGAACGCTGATCACCCAGATGTGGTCCGGATGCTTCGGATCCATGTACCCTTCACCGTTCTCGCGATATACGGCGCGAGAGATCACGCGCACATCACTCTCGTGTTCCGGCTTCTCTGGGTTGCCAGCGGCTTGAGGCTTCGTTTCAGATTCTGGCTTCGCCGGATTCGGCTTCCCTTCCTTTGACGCCCGCTCCTCCGCCTTCGACTCCTCCGACTTCGGCGGTGGGTTCTGCTCCGTCTTCTCGCTCTTGTCTCTTGTCTCTTGTGTCTCTTGGCCCGGCTTCTTCTCTTTCTCTGCTTTCGCGATATCTGCCGCACTCGTGCTGCTGATGAACGCTATCCGCGCTCCATCGGGCGACCACTTCGGCGACGACGCGCCCTTGGGCAATGACGTCAACGCCCAGGGCTCACCGCCGTTGAAATTCAAAATGTTTATCTGCGGCTGCTGCGGCTTGCCGTCTTTCTCCGTCACGCGCATGAATGCCAGGCGCTTTCCGTCGGGCGACCACTGCGGCGACGAATCGCGGGGCCCATTCGTCAGCCGGTGCGGCTGCTCATCGCCTCGCGTCGAGACCGCCCACAACGAGGTCTCATATCCATCTTTCTTTTCGTTGACCTTGACTCTGACAAACACCACTTGCGATCCGTCCGGCGATATCTGCGGATTCGCCGTCCAGTTGAACTGGAAGATGTCTTTCTCGGTGATCAGGCGCTTCCCATTGGTATAGGCGCCCGTTTGAACCCCTGCGGCAGACGGAGTTGTAATAGCGGCGAGGGGAAGCGAAGCTGAAATCAGGGCAATCGAGAGAACGATTGCGCAGGCTCTTCTAACACGAAGAATCATGTGGGGAACTCCTGAACTTATTGGAAGAAATCCTAACACCAGCGGGGAGGTTGGTGGGCTTCGCCTTTGCGTACCTCTGCGTCCTTTGCGGTGAAGAACTCGGCAAGTGGTAGGCGCGGCAGGAATCGAACCTGCAACCCTCAGCTTAGAAGGCTGATGCTCTATCCGATTGAGCTACGCGCCCACAGGTACAAGAGTGGCTGCTTGATTCTAGCAAACCCGTCTCCAACGCTAGGCTGCGGGCTATTGTAGAGCTTCCTCGCTGCTCATTTTCGTGTTTCGATATCAGTGGAGACGCTCAAGCCCCGCCACTTCTTGTCGGCGTCCATCCGCGCCATGTCGTTCTTCTCCGCTGTTTGAACGGCGTCGTTGCCGAGCAACAGCCGCAACGGCGGTTTGTCGAGGCTCGCAATGTGGATAACGGCGGCCGCGGCCTTCACGGGATCGCCGGGTTGGGTACCGTTATAGTCGCGTTGGAAGCGGGCCACAGCGCCGACGGTGGAATCGTACTCAGGACGACCATCGCGGATCGTCGTTGAAGAGCCTGCAAAATCGGTGCGGAAACCACCTGGCTCAACGATCGTCACCTTGATTCCGAGTGGGCCGACCTCTTTAGCGAGCACTTCCGAAAACCCTTCCACGCCCCACTTAGCAGCGGAATAGGGCGCGCGGCCCATCGCTCCCACTCGGCCGCCTATGGAAGAGTACTGGATGATGTGGCCCGCCCCTTGCTCACGCATCAGCGGGATCGCGGCCTTTGTGACGGTGATGACGCCGAAAAGATTAGTCTCGATCTGCGCGCGAAAGTCGGCAAGAGTCGTATCCTCGATCGATCCGACATCGCCATATCCCGCATTGTTGACGAGCACATCGAGCCGCCCGAAGGCGTCGACAGCCGCCTTGATCGCATCGTCTGCTGCCCTCGCATCGGTCACATCGAGGGCCACTGCGCGAACCTGATCACCGTAGCGCTCCACCAGATCGGTGAGTTGCTTGGGGTCACGCGCCGTTGCGACGAGCTTGTGCCCTGCGGCAAGCACTGCCTCCGCGAGCGCTCGGCCTAAGCCGCGGGAACTCCCAGTAATCAACCAGACCTTCGACATAACAACCTCATTCTATAACTACCTATCACCCCTGCCACCGCGCTTGCGCCGTCACCTGCAACAGCGCATTCTGCAGCAGCTTCAGCCCGATCACCCAATTCTTCTTGGCTCCATCTTCATCATCGCCGTAGCCGTAGAGATAAAGCGTCAGGTAAAAGCCGTTATCACTCTTATCGAGATCGAAATCGTCGCTTCGATGGTAATAGCACCGACGCGAGACCAGCTCCGCCGCCGCGGCAAAGTCAGGCGCTCTTCTAAGCAGCGCGGCCAGCGACCGGGCAAACTCTTCATGCTTCTCAAACGACAATCGCTGCGCCGGATCGGAGAAGATCAAGTCCACGTACGAGCCAAACTTCAGCGGCACTCCAAAGATCTCATCCTCAACATCCAACTCGTCTGTCAACCATGTGTCGCACTTCGCGGTTTCAAGTTGCGAGTTCGGCTGATTGACGGCCGCAAGAAACTCCGCCAGCTCGCGGTTATCATGCGTCTCGGTGATTTCCAGCAGCAGCTCCGGCTGCTTCTTCAGGTCGAAGTAGCGCAGCCCGCCGTCTCCCGACGCCCAGGGAATCTCCAGGCAGTGGTCATCCGGCCCAATCTCGACACTGAACTCGGCTTGCATTGCCCTAATGAAACCACCTTTTTCTTGGGTGTGAGAAGCAATTTTAGTTCTGAGCGGTGGGGCGTCACCATGAAAATTAGGTGCCAGGATCTTTAGAGTGCTTTTCTGCGTCCGTCGGTATATCCGTACTTTTGCATTAGCGCATACCAGCGATCATAGACCGGAAGAGTCTTCAATCCCCACACCCCGCTTAGGGCAAGGTGGAGCCGTGCATTCTTTCTCGACTCTTCTTCAATGCGATCGATGACGGTCAGACCATGGTTCTTCAGTAAGTCCTCAAGTGGACCTGCCGCAACGTAGGCGAGAGCCTCATCCGTTTCCGCTTTGTTGACCAGCATGAAGGTGATACGCCAGCCCTCGTCAGGATCGGCGCGAACCAAATCATCAACTTTCTCCCACGCCCACTCGTCGGCTTTGTCATGCTTTTGGTGGTAGCGGAAGTAAGCATCAACAATCTGTTCAGGCAACATCGTTAAGAACATACCAGATTTAGAAAACAGACTCTCAGCGGTTCTCTACTTGACGCAACTCAACCACAATGATATTGTATGTTTATTATAGTTATCTTTTAGATAAAGAAATTTGGACAACCCCAGGGGACTGGCCCTAAGTCGCTGATTTAGTTATATCTTAGCTGTAAGTCATTGATTCCAATATATCGGGCCGAGAGAATACCCTCTAAGTCTATGGTTCTAATATATCGGCGGCAAAAAGGGGGGAGGGGAGTACCCCAGTTGCAGCCAGACACCTAGGGAATGGGGCTGGAGCTGGTTCAAGCCCCTGAAGGGGGCGACAGTGATTAGCCCACCGCGTAAGCGGTGGGTGGAGTGCACGAGAATCAGAGAGCGCCAGCGGCGCGAGAGATGGCCCTACTGGCAACCGGCCATCTGTTTCTCAAAGAACTCGATGACTTGCTTCTCCGCCCAGCGGCCGTCGTAGCCATTGGCGTCGGCCAGGAAGGCGCAATGGCCGCCGTGCTCAGTCTCGATGAAGGTGACGTGCGGATTGGCGAGAAGCTTGGCGCGCGTCTCTGGCGTCATGCGGATGAACGGATCATCGGTCGAGTGGATGACCAGAGCGGGCACAGCGATGAACTCAGCGGAGCGCGAAGAACTGGAGCGGGTGTAGTAATCGTCGGCGCTGGTGAACCCGCTGTATCGGGCGGTGATCTGGTCGTCGAACTCGCGGATGGTCCGCAGGTTTTGCAGATATCGGAGATCATAGCGATCGGGAAATAACGCGGCCTTGCGGCGGAAGCGGTTGCGCAGTCCACGCATGAATTTCCATTCGTACATACGATTTTGTAGATCATGCAGCGCGTCGGCGGAAGGCGCAAGGTCCATCGCGGGTGAGACTCCGGCAACGGCGATCAGCTCTTTCGGCGCTCGCTGTTCGTTAATGCCTCGGCCCCATTCGCCGGCGAGTTTCAGCACCAGGTTGCCGCCCATGGAGTAGCCGACGAGGGCGATGTGTTTCAGGCTGTCCTGTTCGACCAACGTTCGCGCCACCGCTCCCACGTCCATCGACAGGCCGGAGTGGTAGAGCGTGGGTGTTAGTTCTTCGGTGCCGCCGCAGTTGCGCATATTCATGCGGACCACGTTCATGCCCGCGCGCCAGGCCTTGCTGCCGGTGCCGAGCACGTACTGTGATTCGCTTGAGCCTTCAAGGCCATGCACGATCACAACCGTCAGCCCGTTTTGTCTGCGGTCGCCCGGCTGCCAATGGCAATGGCAGAGGACTTGCGCCTCCTCTTCCACTTGAAAGAGGCGCTCTTCAGGGGCAGGAAGGATGTTTGTTCGGGGAAAGAAATTTCCAGCAAGCGTCTGCGCGTGTGCATTGCGAAACCCGCGCCGGGGGACGAACGACTGCACGGGTTTGTCGGTCTCTTGCTGCATCCAGTATTATGAGGCTGGAAGTAGCATATCGGATTTCTTTTTCGGAGCGTAAATAGTCAGCCATGCCGATTTTCGAATACGTCTGTAAGGAGTGCGATAAGCAGTTCGAAGCCATCGTCACCGGAACGAAAAAGGCGCATTGTCCCGCCTGCGACAGCACCAAGCTGGAGCAACAACTTTCGGGATTTGCGGTGGGATCAGCGAAGGGTAAAGGCGATTTCGCAAAATCGGCGCCCTCGAGATCGAGCGGCGGTTGCGGAAGCTGCGGCGATCCGCGCGGCCCCGGTTCCTGCTCTATGAATTAGGGTCAGTGAATTAGGGTTAGAGCCACAGCCGGTGCGGTCTGGTAAAATAACGCTTCCAGCAGTTATGGCGGATATAGTTCAGCGGTAGAACACCGGTCTGTGGCACCGGCTGTCGTGGGTTCGAATCCCACTATCCGCCCCAAAACCTCTCTCACAAATTACAGGTCCCTTGCTCCGCTCGGGATTTCGGCAGCGGGCTCGGACGCCCACTAAACCATTACCTTTGAACCCTGCGAAGCCTGAGCGACTTTTCAATCAACTGCTTGGAACGATTTCGAAGGTTCACTCCGCGTCTCACGGCCATCCCTGCCCGAGCCTTGATTTTCCGGGAGCGGAATGGAAGATTTAGTGTATTGAAGTAGTCTCCCAATTGAAGCCAGTGGTTTACTACTGCAAACTGCTGCTGTTCCCCTTCCCGAACAG
>JAOAPH010000164.1 GCA_025462835.1 Candidatus Angelobacter sp.
TTGCCTTGATGACTCAACCATCTGGGAGCAACCGGCAGAGTCCGGTTGCGTGGACTGGCAGATGAAGTTCTCAGGAATCGGAGATGCCGCGCCCGGGATGGAACACAAATTGGTGATCACGGTAATCAATGACAAAGGTGAGTCCAAATCTTCGGAGCATCACTGGCAAGACAGCTAGGGAACCTGTCCGTAGCTCAAGCGAGAAAAATTCCTGTTTTTCGTTTTCTACCCACTCTCCCTACGATAGAGCCACCGGTCTTATCGGGCATCTAGTAAACGATTTTCTATATCCTCCAAAGCCTCAAGAATCGACTTATGTGCCAGCTGAGTGCCTGCGGCTTTGGCTCTCGGAGAAACTATAGCCGGTTCAGTTCCCGCATCTCTTAAAGCCACTTCAACTGCGTGAACTTTGTCGCGTACTTGATTGAGAGCTGTAGACATGGGACAAATTATCGTCCTAAGACGATCAGAGTGCCATCCTTTTTCCGCCTAGAAATTGAGACCTAACGGGAGTCGCGGAAAACCAAGGCACTTCATGGAGCGCCTGGTTCCACAGAGCCTTTCCCTATGGAGGAGATATGGCCGGGACCTGCGATGAAGCTAGTCGGCACGCGTGCTGCTCGCTCGCCGGGGCTTCGGATTGCTCTTGCCCTTGAGATTGAGCGCCACTGCCGCGCGGATGAGATCCTTCAAGCCCGCCTCATCGATCTTGTCGCCTTCGTGGATGTCGATAGCGCGCCTGACATTCCCCTCGAGGCTGGAGTTGAATAGACCTGACGGGTCCTTCAACGCAGCTCCCTTGGCAAATGTCATCTTGACGACACTCTTGTACGTCTCTCCCGTGCATACGATGCCGCCATGGGACCAGACGGGAGTTCCGGGATTCGTGGGTTTCACCCACTTCCACTCTTCGACGATCTCAGGGTCTGCCTGGTGTATGATTTCGCGCACTTTCGCGAGCGTCTTCCCGCGCCAGTCCCCAAGTTCCTTGATCTTCTCATCGATTGATGCAGAGGCAAATTCCACCGAGACGGGCCTTTTCATGTACACCTCCAACTCTCGCACCTAATTTAGCTGCGCTCAGCATAACCTGCAACTCCGCAAGTGGAAGCCTCTTCTGGTTCGATAGAAATACATTCACCGCAGAGACACAGAGGCACAGAGGAGGGCAAAAGCTTAGCCGCGGATGAACGCTGATTTGTGGGGATCAAGTGTGGGGATTTGGACGCATTGCGTTGGGAGTCGCAATTCTGACCGGTGCAACTTTCGCGCACTCATTGTTTCGCAAAGAAATGGGGCACCCGGCGCCCGGCAGCGGGCTGATGCTTAAGATCGTGGCGGTCGAACGCTTTCAAGGTATTGGTCTACGACAAGCATCGCGCCTGAAAGCGAAACTTCCTGCCCCCAGCGCACCACTTCCGCAGACGATTCCTGTTGAATGATGTACATATACAAGTCGCCTGATTCCTTCTTGCTGATCAGGATCTCTGCTATAAGGCCGTACCGCTGCATTCGGACCTTTGGGATGGGCGCTGCTGTAGACACTCTCCTTTCCTTTCGGTGCGTTTGGATTCGTGCACAACCCATCGGCAAAAATCAGTCCGTAATCAAAACCAATGTCGCGCATTGGCTTCGATCACAGTTTCGGGGGCAAACTTGTATTTTCTAGATGTTGTGATGAGAGTAGGCCTTGAAACCAAAAGAGACTATCGGCGCTACTCTCTTTTTAGTGTAGGACGGAGTCCTACAAGACACTCAGCCATTCTTCGCGGAGACACAGAGGAGGGCAAAAGCTTAGCCGCGGATGAACGCTGATTTGCGCGGATCAAGTGTGGGGATTTGGACGCGTTGTTTTGCTGGTGCAATTCTGAGCGGTGCGACTCTCGCCCACTCATTTAGCAATCGAGAACAAATTTGTCGCATGTTGCATCCAACCGTTGCTCTGCGAGATTATTGCTTTATGAAGTTGCAGCAAATTGCTCCTGTTGGCAGAGTGATGATTCCGATTGTGTGCCCACTGAGGTTTGTGCAGGGGTACAGATGTAGCAATTGTCCGTGGGCACGAATGTTTCCCGAATGCCATGTGCAGTGGGCAGTGCCAATTTGCGAAGAGCGTGAACTGACGGAAGTGTTCCAGTCCCACGAATGCAACAGGACACCAGAACAGCTGGTGGTCCTGCAGTAGCTAGTTGCATTTGGTGCTCATCGTCAACTCTTCTTCAGGTTCAATATGTATGAGAACCTCTGCCACCTGAGGGATATCGATGAGGAGCTGATCTTTGACTGCATGAGCAATCGCGTGTCCCTCCCGAACCGTCATCTTCCCGTCAACCACAACATGCAGGTCGATGTAAAAGCTGAACCCGACTTTTCTGACAAAGCACTTCTCAGTTCCCAACACGCCAGGGATGGAACAAGCGAGGGTGCGGGCCTTTTTCTCAATGCTCGGATCAGGTGAGGCATCGCTCAGTTCCAAGACTGCGGGTTTCATCTGACGCCAAGCATTGAAAAGGATCACGCAACTCCCTGCTAACGCCGCCCAGTCGTCAGCGGCTTCCCATCCTTTGCCGCCGATGAGAGCGACGGATATGCCAATAAAGGCGAACCCAGAAGTAAGCGCATCACTTAGATGATGCCATGCGTCTGCCTTGACGGCGGTACTTTCCAGTTCAGTGGCAATCCCGCCCACATACCTGGAAAGACTCCACTTGATCGCGAGGACTCCGGCTAATACCGCCAGCGTGAATGGAGCCGGCAATTCGTGAGGCACCCGGATCAGCTTGATGCTTTCCGCGCCAATGAGTAGTGCCGCGGCAACCAGAAAGAGCCCGACAACCACCGCAGCCATTGGCTCGGCTTTGCCATGGCCATACGGATGATCTTCATCGGGAGGACGAACCGCAATGCGTAGGCCCCAAACGACTGCAAGTCCGCTTACGACGTCGCCGGTGGATTCCACTCCATCAGCGATAAGCGCAAAAGAATGCCCGACCACGCCAGCAACAACCTTGACGACTGCCAGCGCCATGTTGACGCCAACACCCATCAGGGTAGAACGAAGGCCTTTTTTAATGTCCGGAAGGCGTTTCCCTGGAATGCTATTCACCCGAAGAGCCAGATTTCTGAGTCACATGCAACGCTTCAGCCACATGCCTGCCAGAGGTGCCAAGCGCATGTTTAGTGCGTTGATAGCTTTTTTGTAGTGCGTTTCCCGTTGAGTCTCCTGCGGTCGAGAGGGCATTGCCAGTGGAGTCTCCTGCGCTTGAGATCGCGGATGTTGTGTTGTGGCCACCATCCGCGATTGCTTGTTCAGTGGAACTGCTTATAGCGATGATTCCTTGCGCCGGATGTCTTCCTGGGTTGAACCATGCAATATCGGTATCTTGGAGTTGATTGAGTCGAGCAAGAGGTGCAGCGGGGAAGTTGGTGCGCGTCATTTTGTTCCCGAGCGGCCACGTGCTTGACGCAATGAAGTGTGAACCATTCATTGGATGACCAGACTCTCCCAGATTGATGAGCTTTCCGGGAGCAAGTGCAATCATCTCCTCGCAACGGTCTGCCCCACATCCTCTCTTACATAATGTCTCATTTAAGTATGACCCATGCTTGCCCGCTGAGATCCAGACACTTGCGCCATGATCTTCAGCATGCAGAGTTGATGCACGCGCAATCTGACTCACGTCGCACACGGTATTCTCGTGAGCTGCCGCGTACCAATAGACAGCTTTCCATGTCGCAGAAGAGAGATTGGTGTTGGATGCCCGCACGAGAACAGCTACATGCTCCGTATCCAAGGGGTGGCCGTGACCTCCACAATCCCGCTTCCATAGGTGGTAATAGTGAATCTCAGCAGCCGGAGCGTTGTCCGTTGATTCCTTCGACGGAAATACTTGTCCGTAGATAGTCCCGTTTTCAAGCTTCGGTTCAGGAGTCTTTAGGTCGACTTGGAACTCGGCTGGAAGATTCGAGCAATCGTGGACAGCGACCATAAAATTGGGGCGGAACTGTTCGAGCAAAGCTTGCTCTACGGGATCGCTGATGCCATCGTGATCCGAATCACCGTGAAAGCCTTCCCCTGCTTTGATATTGTGAGCAAACATCCGGATCGTTGATAGAGAAAGAATCATGATTGCGATAAAGGTGCAGCGGCGTATACACCTTTTCCCGTAAAGGTATGCAACAAGCATTCGGAATAACCTCATTCTGTGCGGTCGCCAGTTGGCTGTCTCTGCGTAAGTTTACTAAAAGGTTAGCTGAAAAGAGATGGGCTAGGAAAAATGAACACGCATACGCGATAGCGCGAGACTTGTACGTCAAGCCCCCATATTGCGCACTCGGCACACTCGTTCTTAGGACTGTTGACCACGGAGCTTAAGCGTATGGCTGTGAAATCTCATTTCGCGTCAGTTTCCAGTGCCTCAAATTCCGCGTGTCCCTTATGCTGACAAACTCTCAGCTCGTCCTTTGAGATGGGAGGAGTCGGCTGGCCCTTGGGCACCGAGCTACATCGCATAGTCTCCTCATAACCCGGGTCGCTGAAGATATAGGTAAGGCTGATGTTTTCCTTCCCGGTGTTCTTGAGGCTGATCCAAGTGTCGGAGGGGATGAAGACCATGGCGCCGGGAAGCGCGTCATATTCTTTGTCGCCAAGCCAGATGTGAGCTGTGCCGGTTTGTATCAACAGGATCTCGTCCTGGCCGTGGTGCTTGTGCTTTGGAATCATGGCACCAGGAGTTATCTCCTCGGTCCCCAGCACGAGATGTTTCGAGCCATTGTTTTTCGGACTGACCTTCAGCGTGAATTCACGACTTGCCATGGCTATCTCACGCGGACGCCGGGTGCGAATCTCACCTTCGTCCTTTTGAAGGACAACGGCCTGTGGGGGACTTTGCTGCGAGTTAGTTTGCGCGGGATCTTGCGCGGAAACAAAAGTGCTGAAGAGCAGGACGGATACAAGCAGGCGGAGAGAAGTGCGCATCGGTCGATCTCCTGAATGGTTTCAGGAACATACTACTGGATGAGGCGGTCGAGCTCTTTCAAAATTGAGCTCTTTCAAAATTGAACAAAGGTGCTTAATCTGCGGCGACTTCGGTTTGTGGAGTACGGGCAGCTTCGTCGAGCGCGAAAGCGATCAGTAGAGCAAGAATCTCATTTCGTTCGATCTCGTACTGTGAGGGGCTGTGTACTTGTTTGAAATGACATGCCATTGAGCCGTAAACCTTTCCCGTCTGGCCGATGACCGGAACAGAGAAGCAGGCACGAACGGGGCTGTTCTGTGCATCACCGAATTCAGGGTCGCACAAGATATCTGGTACCACGCGAGGTCTCTTCTCGACCACGGCGCGTCCGCAGGCCATTAATCCCAACGGCGCTTTACGCACGCGTTTTATGAATTCTTCCGGCAGTCCATCACAAACCACATTCTCAAGGTGTGCACCGGAGCTGTGCAGCAGCCACAAACCGGCAGCATCAGCGCGAGCAGAATTGCGGGCCAGACGGATCAGATTCGGGATGATCGAAGGCAACGACATCGTACGTCGTCCTGTGCAGATCGGATTCTAGGCGAACCAACCATACAGGAGTGCCGGCGTATCGGGCGCGCGCCGACTTCTGCCAAGCACACCTTTTACAAGGGGTTTACATCGTGGTGGTGGCAGTCGCAGCGGGAGGCTTTCCCTTGTCGTCCTTTTTCGGCGCGTACTTCGACGCGCATTTTGCCTGCAACTGTTTGGCGTGGAAGATGCCGTCGCGACCGAACTCGCCTTCGGCGAGGGCTTGCGATTCGTCCTTGAATGTGTCCGGAGGCGCTTCCGTCCCTTTGTAGATGACGGGCAATGTCTTGTCGTTTTCCTGAAGTTGGAATTCGACGATGGTGCCTTGCCGCTTGATGGATCCGGGAACGACGGTGCCCGCAACGCGCAGCCGTTTGGTGTGCGAGCTCTCGCCCATGCCGCGAAGCTCGGCGATAGTCACGTAGTAGCTCTTGCTCTCCTGCACTCCGGTGTAGGCGAGATAAGAGAGCGTGAGGACGATCACGGCGATGGCGCTGCCGAAGCGGAGATATCGTTGCTGTGTGCTGGGTTGAGCGGAGGACATGCTAGGAAAATCGTACGCTGTGGTAGATGCGAGGGTCAAGGAAAGCGATGCGCCCACTTGCGACTATCCAGAGCGTTCACCACGGAGGCACGGAGAACACGGAGAAAGGCAAGAGCAAAATCTTGAACCACGAAGAGCACGAAGGTACACAAAGGAACACGAAGGAAACCAGAATGAAACCTAAGTCAAAATTCCTTCGGCTCTTCTTTGTGTTGCTTTGTGGTTCTCCGTGTCCTTTGTGGTTCAAGGTTTTGGTTTCACTGCACAAGCACACGAACAGGCACAAAGCGCGCGATTTGATGTGTACAATTTTGTGATGGAAGACGACCTGAAAGAAATCGCTGAGCGCGCGGAACGTGTCGCTGAAGATTCATCGCTATTGGGGATCTCGCTTTCCGCCGCAGTATTGGCCGTGCTGGTTGCAGTTGCGACGCTGCTGGGACATCGTGCACACACCGAGGAGTTGCTGTTGCAGACGCAGTCGAGTGATCTGTGGGCGGAATACCAGGCGAAGAGCATCCGCCAGTCGACGTATGAAAGTCTCTCCGGGGTATTGGGCGTGACGCAGACCGGCGATACCGCGAAGACGGCGAAGCTAGCGCAGGATTTTCATGACAAGAGTGTCCGCTACGAAGTGGACAAGAAGGAGCTAAAGCAGAAGGCCAATGAACTTCAGTTGGAGCAAAGGAAGGCACGGCATCGCGGCAATCGATTCGATCTTGCGGAAGCGCTGCTGGAGATGGCGTTGGTGATCACTTCCATCACCCTGCTGACGAAGAAGCGCTACTTCTGGTACTTCGGATTGTTGATGGGCGTCGCGGGAGTGGTGACTGCGTTGTCGGCGGCGCTGATCATGTAGAACCTTCAGCCGCAGAGGACGTCGAGGGCGCAGAGGAAAATCAAGACCAATATCAACGTCAAGATCTTGAACCACAAAGAGCACGAAGGGGCACAAAGGGATTCGAATAAAACCTGACTCAAACTCCCCCAAGGTTTTCTTTGTGCCCCTTTGTGAATCTTTGTGTCCTCTGTGGTTCAAGGTGTTGGTTTTGATTTTGATGAGAGCTGATAGATAAGAGCTGAGAGCTGAATTCGCGGCGTATAATCACTGGTTAGAACTAAGGCCTTGTGAGGACCCATAGATGAGCACGAACACGAACGGGACGAACGGAATCGTCAGCGAAAACGGCATTAATCCCCAGCCCAGTCCAACGACGCATCACGCGGAGCCTAAGTATCAAGGGCTCGATGTCCCCAAGCCGCGCACGGAATGGATTGCCAAGCGCCGTGCTGAAGCCGCCAAAGCCGGAGACACCAACTTCTCGCAGATGCACTACGCGCGCAAGGGCATCATCACCGAAGAGATGCAGTTCATCGCGCACAAGGAGAAGCTCACTCCGGAGCTGGTGCGCGACGAAGTGGCCATCGGTCGCATGATCATCCCCGCGAACATCAACCATCCTGAGCTGGAACCGATGGCGATCGGCGTGGCGTCGTTGTGCAAGATCAATTCAAATATCGGGAATTCCGCCGTCTCTTCGAACATCGATGAGGAGTTGGAGAAGCTGCACACCTCTGTCCACTACGGCGCGGATACGATCATGGATCTCTCGACAGGCGGCGACATCCCGCAGATCCGCAAGGCGATCCTGCGACATTCGCCGATCCCGGTCGGCACCGTGCCGATTTATGAGGCGATATCCCGCGTGAAGCGCGTGGAAGACCTGAACATCAACGTGATGCTGGAAGTGATCGAAGAGCAGGCCGAGCAGGGCGTGGACTACATGACCATCCATGCCGGAGTTCTGATCCAGTATCTGCCGATGGTGGTGAAGCGCATCACGGGTATCGTGAGCCGGGGCGGATCGATCCTGGCGCAGTGGATGGCGCACCATCACAAGCAGAATTTCCTGTATGAAAACTTTGACCA
Organism: Candidatus Angelobacter sp.; assembly: GCA_025462835.1. GTDB lineage: Bacteria > Acidobacteriota > Terriglobia > Terriglobales > Acidobacteriaceae > JAICLA01. The sequence goes on from JAOAPH010000164.1 coordinate 8,027, forward strand.
GATCACGAAGATTTTGGCCAAGCATGATGTGTCGTATTCGCTCGGCGATGGGTTGCGTCCCGGTTGCATCGCCGATGCCAGTGACGAAGCGCAATTCGCCGAACTGAAAACTCTAGGCGAACTGACGAAGAAATCGTGGGAGCGCGACGTCCAGGTGATGATCGAAGGTCCGGGACACGTACCGCTGGACAAGATCAAAGAGCAGGTCGATAAAGAAAAAGAGATGTGCTATGAGGCCCCGTTCTACACGCTGGGCCCCCTGGTCACGGACATCGCTCCCGGTTACGACCACATCAGCAGCGCGATTGGCGCGGCGATGATCGGATGGCACGGTGCGGCGATGCTCTGCTATGTGACTCCGAAAGAACATCTGGGTTTGCCGAACGCGAAGGACGTGAAAGACGGCATTATGGCGTACAAGATTGCGGCGCACGCGGCGGATGTGGCGCGGCATCGTCCGGGGGCGCAGGACCGCGACAACGCCATCAGCTATGCGCGGTACACATTCGATTGGGAAAAGCAGTTTGCGCTTTCACTCGATCCGGAGACGGCGCGCTCGATGCACGATGAGACGCTTGCCGATGATTACTACAAAGAAGCGAAGTTCTGCTCGATGTGCGGTCCGAAATTCTGCTCGATGAATTATTCGTCGAAGGTGGATGAGTATAACAAGAATGTCCACGGGCTGGTGAAAGTGGATTACACCAACCTGATGGAAAAGGAACTGGCGGTGAAACGGTAGTTTCGCGTTTCAAGTTTCGCGTTTCGAGTTGCAAAAGCAAAGGCATCCTCGCTGCGCTCCGGTCGGGATGACCGGTTAGGTGTACTGCACCCACCCTTCGCTGCGCTCAGAGTGGGGCACCCACTAAAACAAATCCTTATTGCAAATCGGAATAGCGTTTCGGTCCTTGCGCTGCAGACTGATTCCTCGCGGTGACCGCTTTTGCGGGATAGTGTCTAACGACGACTTCGTCATCAGCGGTGCTGGTGTTGCTGGCTGTCCTTACTGCGCTCGGTTTTGAAGTTGCGGAAATCGCATTAGCGCGCTGCAGCTTGGCCCGCGCTTTTGCGCCTGGCCGACTGTACAGAGTCACGGAAGCGTGCGAGACCGTAGCAGTTGCAGGTTGCGCGACAGTCTGTGCCGGAAGTTTGTTGTAGGTTGCTGCCGTCCAGCCAAGCAGGAATGCGAGGATAGCTCCTGCCGCAACCGGCCAGAGTTGACGGACTAGATATAAGTCGCGAGCGGGTTTGAGAGTGGCTGTATTTTCAGTTCGCGTGACCGCAAAGGGTTGGTGTTTGCGCGCGGCGAACGCAGTCATGAGTTGCTGGACGCGCGCTCTGGCCTGCGCCCTTTGCGATGCCGCATTGCTCCTGAGATTCGCTGCGCCCTTCAACGTCAGCGACCGAGCCGCTGTTGCTGCAATACCGATCTGCTGTTGGCACTTGGCGAAGGCCGCTGCGAGAATGCTGGGACTTTTCCGTCGAGGAGTCTTCGGCATCTCGATGACATTCGGAGCCGGAACGTGAGCTGGTTCGATGGGCTCTTCCGGCGGAGCGTCGTTGAAATTTGTCACAAGAGTTTCTGCCCGTTGCGGGTGAACCCTCTCCCAGTTCTCGCGCAGGATTGACATCAGGTTCCGCCACGCGGGAGCCAGGATGAATTCGCGCTCGATAGGAGCATCGGCATAGTAGTCGTGCTCTGATTCGTGGGAAGTAGGAACTTGGTCGGGCTGCCAGGCGATGCCGTTCTGCAGGTCGAGATCGATCTCCAAGTCCACTGGAGCGGAAGAGACGTTGGCAGGGGAAACTATCTCGACGTTGTAACCGGAGTTACGGAGCGCCTGCGCAACATCTTTGGCCAAAGCTGGAGTGGACGTGATTATGCGCGCAACTGCCATAGGAAACCATCCTTATCCTTACTGGGCGCAATTATTAGACGCAAGAAGTACCGTCAGGGTGGCCGTGAGGAACAAACATTTCCGCGAATCGATCAGCGAACGTGGACGTGCTTACGCCATTTCGCGTAAATCCAGATGATGATGCCCAGCGAGCAGGCCTCCATCGGCCCGGTCTCTGACAAGACCTTATGGAGGCTTGAAGAAAGGAAGACGTCGTTGAAAGACATGTCCTTGGTGGCGACGTATGTAGCGTAAGTAATGCCGGCTCCCGCCATGAGGCTGCCGAGACGCTCTAGCCAGTACACTCCCATAATGTGCGGGAATGTATCACATTTTCGCCGCCTTTACAGTATTTTCCAGGACCTCAGCAGCGCGGTGCAACGCCGCAGTGAGCACCGCCAACTGTTGCTGCGCGCGGGCGGCATCATTGGCGTCAATAGCTTCATTCACTCCGGGAATCACGACGGCGGCGTAGCCGGTGTATTCGCCGGGCGCGTAGATGGAATGCCGGAACCACGGTCGGCGCGGTAGTCCTTCGGGGATGAGCAGCGCCCGTTCGGAGTCAAGCAATCCGCGATTGATCTTGGCGAGAGTTGCATCGGGGGCGGATGGGTCGTGCTGAAAGGCAGAGATGGCTTCGCTCGCGGCAGTGAATCGACGCGCGGCGATCATCACGCGAGTGAAATCGGGAGCGTCGCCGCGAAATGTTTTTTCCGCGCGGAGGCTGGCTTTGACCAGGTAGCTCTCAATCTCATGTCCGTAGAGAGCGTCGTCGTAGGGAAGCACATCGGCATTGGCCATGTGCAACATTTCCAGTCCGAAGACGCGGGCCATCTGTTGTTCGTAGATGAAAGTGGGGTCGCCAAATTTCTTGAACCAGGCGAAATTGTCAAAGACGGAATGGTAGACGCCGTAGTTGCCGGTGGAACCGATGTCGGTGGAAGGCACGCCCATACGCTGGAAAAATGGGGTGTAATCGGAGCCGCTGCCTAAGTCGCCGACGGGGACATCGTTCGACGCCGTTGCGGGAGGTCGGGTTTGCGAGCCGCCGAGGTCGGGCGAAGGTCTTGCGGCCTCTTCCAGTTTGGCTTTTTTCCAGACGTCGTAAACAGAGCCTCCCGCCTTGGCGCTGGGGACTGACTTAGTCACGTCGCGGACAAACTGTTTCAAACTGGGCACGGACGAGGCGCCGAAATTCGGGCCGGAGACGCCAACGTCCATGTTGAAGTATGCGGCTGCGTTGGCAAGTTCTTTTTCATGCTCTTCTACCCACTCCGTGGAGCCGATCAGGCCGAATTCTTCGGCGTCCCAACTGCCGAAGACCATGGTGCGTTTTGGTTTCCATCCTGACTTCAACAACTCGCCGATGCCATGGACAGTTTCAAGCATAGCTGCGGTGCCGCTGTTGGGATCGACTGCACCGTACGCCCAGGCGTCACGGTGATTTCCGCCCAGGACCCATTGCTCCGACAAATCAGTGCCGGGCACGATCCCGATCACGTCCCAAATCGTGCGGTACGCGTAATCCTGTTTGAGATTCATCCTGACGCGCACCGGCCCAGGGCCAGTGTGGTAAGTGAAGGGAAGTCCTCCTTGCCACTCGCGGGGAGTCTCCGGGCCGGCGAGATGTTCGAGGATGGGACTGGCATCAGCGTACGAGAGTGGAGTGGTCGGGAGTTTGGGCAGGTCGGTTATTTTGTCGGAAGTGAGACGCTTGCTATCCGGCAACGACATCGTGGAAGCGAAGCCGGGAGTGGTGGGGTCTCCGGGATATTTAAAGAGATATTGGATGGAGCCACGCTGAACGGCGGAGTCGGGGCGCCAGGGGCCGAGTGGATATTTGTCACCTTTGACGTATCCGTCGTCGATCGGATCGGAATAAATGATAACGCCGGCCGCGCCGTTCTCTTCCGCAACATAAGACTTCACGCCGCGAAAGTTTTGTCCGTAGCGGACGATGATGATCTTTCCTCGCACGTCAATGTGCATGTCTTTGAGGCGTTTGAAATCGGCAGGGGTGCCATAGTTGGCGTAGACGACTTCGGCTTCGACATCCCCTGAAGGCGAGTAGGCGTTGAACGCGGGCAGTACGCGCGGATCATCCTGATAAGGATCAGCGCCTTTGGCGACGCTCTCGCGCCGCGGGCCATTCATTTTTACCGTCGCCGGAGCGGTGATGGAGACGCTGATCTCCTTGGGATAATTCATCCAGATCTTGTATTCGACGATCTCAGTCTTCAATCCGGCTTCGCGAAATTTCTGGGCAACGTATTCTGCGGTCTTCTTGTCCTCAGGCGTGCCGGCAACGTGCGGCGCGGACGTGAGGATGCGAAGGTGCTCTTCAGCGAGCTTTGGATCAGGAACAGCAATGAATTTCGCGTCCCATTCGGCTTGCTTCGAGAAATCGCGATAACCCAGGACTTTATCGGCTGCGGGTTGTTGGGCGAATGATTGCGAGGCAATCAAGACAATCGTGAAAATCGCTTTGACGAGACGGAGAGAGACTGAGGACAAGCGTGCGCTCCTGAATGCTGATGAATTATGTGTGGAACTGCGGATACATTGAGGCAAACAGATTAACATCTGCCGCTTACGGTTGTGAATTGTTGCTGCTAACCGGTGATGGGAACGCTTGCGGGAGTGAGCTGAGGTTCAATTGCGGATTTGCGCGGTTTGGGATCTGCGACCGTGCCTTGCAAGAATGCTTGTATTTGCGGCAATGCAGCGCGCGCGGCTGCCTCTCCAACTTTTACAAGTTCAGAAGCTTTGTGGAATGCGTCATAAGCGAAGGCTTCCACTTGCGGTTCGAGGATGGCGTCGGCATTCAATTGCCATTGGCTACACATCCTGGACTGCGCGATGGAAAAGCATTGGCCGATGACATCCATGAAGTGCCGCGGTCCGGAATCTCCGACCCAATGCGATTTGAAATAAACAGCAACCACCTTTTCGGCGCCCATCTGCTTGAGCGGAGTGGTGGGGACCGGATGGGCGAGAAGACCATCGACCATGAGTCGTCCGTTGACATTGACGGGCAAGAACGCTCCCGGATAAGCGCAACTGGCGCGAAGCGAATCAATCAAGGGGCCGGAGGTGAAGACGACGGAGTCGCCGGTATTGAATTCTGTGGCCGAGACTGCAAGTGGGATGCGCAATTCTTCAAAGGTATGCACTTTCAGGATGCGAGTGAGGAGGCCGATCATTGGGTCAGTCGTCCAGAGACCGAGGCGGGAGATGGTGAGTCTGGCGAAGTCATTGAATCTGAGCAGACCGGCTATCTCGGCGAGTTCGCGAGCGCAGATCCCGCTGGAGTACATGGCGGCGATCACTGCGCCGCTGCTGGTTCCAGCGATGTAGTCGATGGGGATCTGTTCTTCTTCGAAGACCTTGAGCACGCCGATGTGAGCTACTCCGCGTGCGAATCCGCCGCCCAGTGCAAGCCCTAGCTTTGGCCGGGGCCGTGGCCGGACATCTTCTTTCTTAACGCGTGGCCGCGTCAATTCACTTTTAAACGCGGTGACGCTGCGCACCATTCGACTTAACTTATCCAAGGTCTTTCCCACCCCAATTCCCCGGGGACCTTCTATGCTGGATAAGATGCGAGAATCTGCTGGAATGTTTGTGCAGGTTTGTCTGACGAAAATGTCTTAACGCTTTTCGAGGGTGACCAGGTAATACCATCCAGCCATGAGCGCGGCCCAAAACGCGAGGATTCCAAGGACGATCAGAATCTTTCGGGCGTGGTGTCCGGTCCTACGGTAGCGGTATTTCTTGTGTTTGCGACGGTTTGTGGAATCGGGGACGGGAAGTGCCGCATCGGGCTCTTTGTCGTCGATCGTATTCGTCGTTGGTGAGTCGTTATCAACCATGCTCTCATTCAGAGACAAGTGGAATCAACGCCGATAGACGGCCAATCCGGTTGCAGTTTGAACAACAGCTTCCAATGTCCGGCGGGCCGCGTTTTTGCCGGCGCTGGCCGGGACGAAAAGGACATCTTCACCTTGCATGGCTACATCCGTGGTCTTGCCTTCAAGGATTTTCTTGAGCGGAACCTGGACATCCTTCAGCCCTTCGGGAGTCTTGCGAATGATCTTGGCGCCATTGGCCGAAGCGGTCCTGCTGAGCCCTTCTGCCAGAGCAAGCGCCTGCAAGACGGTGAGGCTTTCATTATTTTCCATCACGAATCCACCGGGTTTAATGACTTCACCCACTACATAAACGATACCGGCCTTGGAAACGACGATGGTGTCGCCGGGAAGAACCTCGACATTGCCAACAGATGATTTTGCCGGATCATTATTAAGCGTTATCAATTGCGGCTCACCGAAATTATCGCGGTGGGTGATGCTTACGATCTTGCCCGCCTTCGAAGTGGTGCCGCCCGCAGAAGAGAGAGCGTCAAAGAGCCGACGCGCGCCGAGTAAGGGATATACGCCGGGCCGGGCGACCTCGCCCATCACCGAAATTCCCTGGGTGGCATATTCCTTCACGAAGACAGAGACGTGCGGATCGCGAAGAAATCCGCCGTCCTTCAATCGTTGTTCGATCAGTTTTTCCGACTGCTCGCTGGTCAAGTTGTCCACATGTACGGTGCCGATGAGCGGGAGGGAAATGTCGCCGCGTCCGCTGACGCGGACGGCATCAGTGAGTTCGGGGACGCCGAAAACTTTTATCTCAAGAAGATCGCCACCACCGATCTTGAGCGCGCGGGCGGAGGAGTTGGATGCCTGCTTGGCCGCGTCAGCAGCTGCATTTTGATCGTTCGGAGGTGTCGCTTCAGATGACGCGCCGTTTTGAGCAGATGACTTCGTAGTTGGAACAGAGGTTTGCGCGAAGAGGGCGGTTGAGACGAGCAGGATCGTGCAGAAAATTGCGAGACGTGATGAATGGAATCCGACTGCGGAATTCGGGACTTCCCTCATGTTTGTAAGAACCTCGGAACTTGGAAAGGGGCAGCTGGAGTGTAGCAGAGAAGTCCGATGCAAAAAACGTGAATCTACGATTTCGCAGCGCAAGATTTGAGGGATTCGCAATAGGTTGTTATAATTTTCGAGAGTTCGGCAAGCACCGCTGCATAGCAACATCCTTTGTAGTGCTTTCCTTCCTGCAATCTTGTCCGCCAATCATGCGATTATTGGGACAAGCAATCCAAAGTGGCCAGATAGCTCAGCTGGTAGAGCGCAGCCCTGAAAAGGCTGGCGTCGGCGGTTCGATTCCGTCTCTGGCCACCACTTGTAATGCACTTTTTCCAGTAAAGAATTGAATGTTTCCAGTGACTTGTAATAAGTCACTTTCTTCGGTTTGGGTCGGTGTCAGGACCAATTGGCCTACCAGCCGTTGCAGCACGGCCCTCGCCAGTTCCGGCTTCTGCTTTAAAGCGTCATCCAAGAACGCCACCTGTTCCACAATCCAAGGCTTCAAATCGCGCAGCTCATTCGTCACTGGCCTTGTCTCTACTCTGGTAGACAGCAGAGCCTCGATCTGGTCGCGCTCCATCTCAACGGCCTCCAGGCGCTTCAGCAGCACGTCTGAATGGCCACTCGCAGCAATGGCATCTGCCAGCCTGGACAATTGAGAATCCAATTCAGCAGAACGTCGCTTCAGCTTTTCCAGTTCAGTCTTGCTATTGGCCTTGCGCGACAGGGTTTCTAGTTCACGTACCGCCTGTTTCAATCCACGTTCGATTACGGCGATGTACTTGGGTGCCAACAGCCGTCTGCGCAGCGAAGAGACCAGTTGCGATTCCAGTCTGTCTGCGCGAATCATAACGCTGTTGCTGCACGTTCCGCGGTTGCGATAGGAGGGGCAGCCATATTTCACGTATGCTCGTTTCCCGCTGCCGGCTACAATGTTCATGTGCGCGCCACAAATCCCGCACTTCAACAGTCCGCTGAACAGATATGAGCGCTTGGCTCGCGCATGTCCTCCCAATCGCTTTGCGCTGTGCCGTTGGCCAACGTAAGCATGCCGTGCTTGAATAGATGCCCACAGCTCTTCTGAGACGATGCGCCATTCGGGAACGGGAATGCGGATCGCATCCGCAGCGGCGCGATCTTGGCTTATCTTCCTTCCGGTCTCTGGATTTCTTGCCTTTCGTGTCCTGTTCCACACGCTGACTCCGCGATATTTTTCGTTCCGCAACATTTCCCGTATTGATGTTGTAGCCCAGCCCTGCAATTTCCTGTTGCTTGCTTTGCGCGGACATTCGATGCCTTCCGCATTCAGAGTCTTTGCTATGGTTGCCAGGCTCAAGCCTGAGGCATACATCTCAAAGATTCGCTTCACTACGGCTGCTTGCGCTGGAGCAATTGCCAGGCGGACACCTGAGACTGCATTGCGACCGTACTTTGCCGGTCTGCTGGGATCTTCAATAGGGACATTCTCATAGCCGAAGCACCTTCCGCCTGAAATCATGCCGGCGCGGACACGGCCTTCTTGACCTCTATGGACTTTGTCCGCCAGGGCCGCAGAATAGGTCTCGTCGATGATGGCGTTGAAAGCTGCCATTTGCCGAGCTGATTTATCGATAGTATCGATTCCCTGGGTAACAGAGCAGATGTGAACTCCGTGGTACTTCAAGATGTCGATGGTCCGAATCGCATCAGGAATGTCCCGCGCCAGTCTGGACGTGTCATCTATCAGGAGTTTGTTAAAGGGCAACGGCCGCATCCTAGCTGCGGCAACTAGCGATTGCAGTCCGTCTCTGTTGAGAATTGAACCGCCTGACTTAGCGGTGTCCACTCGGATGAACTCCTCCATCACCGCCCAGCCTTGTCTAGCGGCAAACTCACGGCATCGCCTAATCTGATCTTCTATCGAGGCGGGTTTCTGCAAATCGGATGAATATCGTGCGTAAATCGCGCAACGGATATTGTTCATTGGTTTTTCTCCTCAGGACGATCATCAGAAAGAAAATGCTGCTGATAGCGCTCAATTAAAAAGAGAACCAAAAAATCATCGATGAAAGCTATCAACTGTTTGTCGAAATGTTCTCGTTCTTGGCAGTAAACCTGCTTTTCCATACGCTGCACCGTAGCGTCGGAATGCCGGAATGCGGCCGGTCACCACGCGGATGAAATCAAGGTTTACCGCTCTCATTTTGAAAGTCGGCCTATGTCTCTTCATCAATTTGCCTTTTTGTAATCCGGTACTGATGTTTCCTCCCAGCGGACACAACGAGAATCCGGATGTCTCCCGCGCCCATTTTGCATTCGATCTCGATCTTGAAATGACCATGCAATAATCCGTTGCGGACTTCACGTTTGATTTGGTTCAATGCGTCTGTATATTCTGAGTCCATTTCTCTGACCCGTGCGCGGCCGCTATCCTTCGCGCCTCCATGGTTAATTCCCTAATCTGTTTCCGGTTGAACTGCTGCAACAGTTCAATTAGTTCTCGCCACTCGCCTTGGAACCTTCCAAACAACTTGCCCTCCAACTTGGGGTTAATTCGGCGCGCCTCCCAAAACATTTTGTCAGGATCGATTCCCAGCACCTCTGCCCATTGGAGAAGCCTTACGTCTGCCGGCGGCGGTAAGATTGCGCGTTCTATGTTCGAGATGTAAGTGGCACTCAGGCCAAGGGCCTTGGCCAATTTGCGTACACTCAAACCTTTCTTTGTGCGCGTCGCTCTCAAGCGCTCACCAAAAGCTCGATGGAGTGTTGACTTATCCGATGCTGACGTCATAAGGTGTAAGTGTAAAGTAAATTGTTTACACCGTCAATGCCGTGTCCAATCCCTTTCGCAATACCGGCATCACTTATTTCCAGGTCCCTGATGAAATCATTAAGTCTGGAGTTCTCGCCAAACTGCGGCCCACCACGCTGAGAGCCTACTTGGTGCTTCTCTTCAAAGTGCAACGTCACAGCCGTCCGTCTGCCCTTTCGATTACCGACGCCGAGATGCAAGAACTCGCCAGCATCTCGGAAAACAGCATGACGCAGGCGCGGCGTGAGATGGCCAAATTCAAGCTGGCCAACACTCAGCGCGGACGAGGAGGAGTCCATGCATACACGCTGCTAAATCCAAGTACAGGAGCGCCAATCGGGCCGGCCCAGCCAGGCATTGCGAAGCCGCAGTTGAATGCCGCACAGGTGACCACAGAGCCGACGGCAAGGGAACTCAAACCCACAATACCGTCCGAACCCTTCAAGAACTTTGTGGCCGCTCTCACACCGCAGCAAATTCGACGCTTTTTTGAGGCGCATTCGCCGGCCGGCACATTGAAGGGAAGTGGCACCCAGCTAGTGGCGCGCTGTCCCTTTCACGCAGATGAGAATCCATCAATGAGCATCGATCTGGAGCATGGACTCTGGAACTGCCACGCCGGCTGCGGCAGTGGCGGTCTGGTGGATTGGCAGATGCTCCGTCTTCCTGGCCTGAAGCGCAACCAGGCTGCCCGTGCTATCGCAGAGTTTTTCGGAAAGCGCGATCTTATCCAATCACGCCGAAGCACTCGCGCAGAGGCTGTCTATCCTTACACGGACGAGGACGGCGTTTTGCTGTTTGATGTTCTCCGGTACAGTGGCGCGGAGTTCAGGGTGAGACGGCCTGACCCTAAGAATCTCAACGGATACATCAGGGATGTGGAAGGTGTGCGCATGGTTCTTTACCGGCTTTCCCAAGTGGGGAAGGCCACAATCATTTTCGTCGTTGAGGGAGAGAAAGATGCAGATCGACTTAGCCAACCATTTGAGAACAATCCCGATGTGGCTGTCACGACCAGTCCTTTCGGCGCTAAGGCAAAATGGCGGGAATCGTATTCGAAGGCTCTGACGGGAAAGAGGGTAATCATCATTCCCGACAACGATCCGCCAGGTTTCGCACACGCCGACAAAGTGGCAGCAGCATTGAAGGACCACGCCAGCGAGATTCACGTTGTCAAATTGCCTGATCTTGGGCCTGGCGAGGACGTTAGCGACTATCTGGACAAGCACTCTTTCCAGGAGTTCCTGGCTGAGATAAACAAAAAACTGTGAGTTACTGTTGCAGAACTATTTTTTTTCAAGTAGCGCAACTAGCTCACTGCCATTGGGATGTAATTCCGCCGACACCACGCGCCATCCTTCCTTCGCAAAGCCGTCAAGAACTTTGCCGAAGTTTTCAATGCTGTCTCTTACTACACGGTACCGCTCTGGAATATACATGGCGTCCCTCGAATCTGATTAGTAAATGAATTTGTCCCGGCTACAATTCAGCATTGTCCCTCTCTG
>JAOAPH010000168.1 GCA_025462835.1 Candidatus Angelobacter sp.
CGATTCTGGTATTGGCATTCAGCATCGCGGCCCTTGCCCAGACAGGCACCACAGGGCAAGTGGTGGGTACCGTCGTAGACCCTACAAGCGCTGTGGTGTCGGGCGCGAAGGTTGAACTCTCTGGCGGCGCGGGCGTGAAACGCGAGACCACCACAAACAGCGCAGGTGAATATACGTTTTCGCTCGTGCCTCCCGGCACTTATACGGTAAGCGTAAGCTCGCAGAACTTTCGTAAGACCGAACTGAAGAATGTGGTCGTACGCATCACCGAAACCACACGATTGAATCTGCCGCTAGCACTCCTGGGCACGGCGGAAAATGTCACCGTGACGGCGGAAGCGCCGCTGCTGCAAACAACTTCGTCGGCAAACGGCCGCGTGGTGGACTCAGAGACGATCAGTGAACTGCCGCTCGCGACCCGCAATTTCACGCAGATACTCAGCCTTTCAACAGGCACCGCAACTTATCTGCCGGACAACACCGCTGTCGGCCGCAACTCGCAAAACATTTCAGTGAACGGTGGCCGTGTCACCTGGAACAATTTCCAAATCAACGGAGTGGACGCCAACTCGATGGGCACGAACTCCGCGCCTTCGCTCTCGATTCCGGCGCCGGAGACGATCGAAGAGTTCAAGGTGCAGACTTCGATGTATGACGCCACCTTCGGACGGTCGGCGGGCGGCAACGTTCAGGCGGTAACGAAAAGCGGCACAGACAAGTATCACGGCAACCTTTACGAATACTTCCGCAACGACGCTCTCAATGCCAACGACCCGATCTTGAAATTTGCCGGCGTAAAGCGCCCCACGCTGCGCCGCAATGTTTACGGCGGCACCCTGGGCGGGCCCATCGTAAAGGACAAGCTATTCTTCTTCGGCTCTTATCAAGGCACTCGCGAGGCCAATGCGGCTTCGCGTATTAATAGCCAATCGTCGGGTATTCTGATTGATCCCGGCCTTACTGACGACCGCTCGGCCGCAAAGCTATTAGCCACGTACGGAGGCCAGGCGACATCAATTCCAGCATTGTTTGGCAATGTCACTGCGATCAATCCCATAGCGCTGGCGCTGTTGAACGCCAAGCTGTCCAATGGCTCCTATTTGATTCCTACACCGAACTCGGCTGGCGGCCGCTATTCGGGCGCGACTCCTTCGATCTATCACGAAGAGCAATTCAACGCGAATATCGACTATCAGGTCAGCGCGGCGAACCATCTCTCAGGGAAATTCTTCTTCATGAATGCCCCACAAACGTTGGCACTGCCGAGTTTCCTGGGCGGAGGTCCTAATCTGCCCGGCTATGGCAATTTTCAGCAGAACAACGGACGCATCATTGCGATCTCTGACACTCATGTTTTGAGTGCGAGAACCGTGAATGAGTTCCGCGCGGGATACAACTTCCTTCGCGTGGATGCCTACCCGCAGGAACCGATCACAGATTCTTCGCTCGGCATTACCCGATCTAACGCAGCACAAGCTCCGGGCCTGGGATTGATACAGATCGCACCCGCAGCAGGTGGTGCGGTAATCGGGACTTCGCCTACAATCGATGTCAAGGCGACCTCGCCTTCTACAACAATCTATGAAGCATTGACTCTGATCCGCGGCAACCACAACCTGCGCGTAGGCGGCGAGTTCCGCGACAACCAAAACCTGTACACATTGAACTTCTTCTCTCGCGGCCAGATACAGTTCACTACTTTTAATGATTTTCTTGTCGGACGTCCGCTGGTAACAATCTTCGGCAGCGGCGATGGAAATCGCCACCTCAAAGCGCAGGACTACAACTTCTTTCTCCAGGATGATTGGAAGGTCCGAAAGAACCTCACATTGAACCTTGGCTTGCGCTATGAACTTGATAAACCGATGACCGATACGAAAGGACGGATCTCAACTTTCGACCCGTCGCTCTATCAGCCAACACTAGTAGGGCCGCTTGGACCGCCCTCGACAGGATATGTAATAGCAGGGAATGCCAGCACGGTTCCCGCCGGTTTCGTCAAAGGAACCGATGCGGTCGTAAACAGCCTGGATCCGAACAATTTCGCTCCCCGCATCGGCTTTGCGTGGTCGCCCATGTCTTCTGACAAGTTGGTTGTCCGTGGCGGTTACGGTCTCTTCTATCAGCGCAGCTCGTTCCAATACATCACGCTCAATGTGATCGCTCCTCCAACGTACGTCTTTGGCGCCACGGTGCTGCCCGCTAGCCTTGCAAATCCGTTCTTTGCTGCGCCGCCGAATTCCGCGTTCCCGACCTTGGTTCCGAACGTGGCATTGGCCGGTCAATTGTTCGACCGCAATCTCAAGACACCTTACATCCAGCAATTCAACCTCGGGTTCCAGTATCAGCTGGCCAAGAACACGATGCTGGACGTGGGATATGTTGGTAGCCACGGTCTCGACTTATTCCGCGCCGTTCCCATCAATGCGGCCCGACTCGTGCCCACCGGCGGTTCCATCACCAACGCCGTCACAGGAGCAGTGATCACAACCAATACCCCTGCCAATGCCGCAGCCCGCGCGCCACTACAGGGGACATCAGTAAATAACTTCTTCATCAACCAGACGACGGCCCAGTCGAATTACAATTCGCTTCAAGTGAGCCTTAATCAGCACGCATTCCACGGCGTCCAGATTCTCGCCTCATACACTTATTCAAAGTCCATAGACAATGCTTCCGGACAAGGCGGGGGCTCTGGCAACGGTGGTGTCTTGAATCCGGGAGCAGTCGGAGAGACGGCCAACGTCCCTGGAAACCCGTTTGACCCGAGGGCCAATCGCGGCGTTTCGGATTTTGACCGCACTCACCGCTTGGTGTTGAGCTATATCGCGGCGATACCTGCTCCGGAGATGGCGAACAATAACAAAGTGACCAAGGCGTTACTCGCAGGATGGAGCGTCTCCGGCATCACCACATGGATGGCGGGACTTCCTGTCGACATCGTGGACAATGGATCCGGATCATTCTATGGATTCAATGGAGGCGGCACTACCCTGGCCCGTCCAAACCAAATTAGCGATCCGTTCGCAAGTGTTCCAGCGGGATATTTCTTCAATCCTGCTGCATTCGCGCGGCCAACCATTCTTGCTGGACAGCCGATCCCGAGTTCGGGTGGTACTGCAATCGCAGGCGCCACTGGCACAGACTTCGGCAACGTCTCCCGCAATTCGCTTCGCGGTCCCAACCAGTCAAACTTTGATTTCTCGATCATCAAGAACATCTCTGTAAGAGAACGGACTAAGGTTGAATTCAGAAGCGACTTCTTTAACCTCTTCAACCATGTGAACTATGCCAACCCGCTGAGCGACCTGAATGCAGGCGCTTCGTTCGGGAAGATCATCTCTGCATCGAGCAATCCTCGGCTGGTGCAATTTGCATTGAAGTTGAAGTTCTAAACCTGAGGGCGTCTGGGAATAGAAACCCCGGCGCCCTATTTCTCTGTCTATAGTCATCTCTCACCCTATGCATGTTGGTATCTCAGCTTTCTCTACATACATACCCTCGCGGGTACAAACCAGCCAATATTTGGCTGAGGCGAGCGGCATTCCGCGAGAAGTTTTGGAAGAGAAATTCGGGATCATGAGCAAGCCGTGGGCTGCCGATGGTGAACAGGTTTCGGCGATGGCCGTTAACGCAGCCAGATCTGCACTGAACGGATGCGACCCCAAGACGATCGATGTTGTGATCTGGACGGGAAGCGAGCACAAAGATTTTCCTCTATGGTCGGCGGGGCCGAAGGTGCAGCATGAGATCGGCGCAACAAACGCGTGGTCGACGGATGTTGCATCGCGATGTGCGAGCACGCAGGTTGGACTGAAGTTCGCAAAAGACATGATGATCGCCGATCCCAGGATCAAAAAGGTCCTGCTGGCCGGCGGACATCGGATGATTGACAAGCTGAATTACAAAAACGAACGCACCCGGTTCATGTTCAATATGTCCGATGCCGCAAGCGCGATTCTCCTGGAGCGCGATGCGCCGCGAAATCAGCTCTTCGAAACCGTACTGCTGACCGACGGATCATTTTCAGAAGATGTCTACGTCACCGGCGGAGGCACTCGCGTGCCGCTTACAAAAGAGAACTTTGATCCCGCGATGCTGACGCTTGAGGTTCCGAACCCTGCTGCCATGAAAGAGCGCCTGGATAAACTCTCAATGCGCAATTTCATTTCAACCATTGAGCAGTCCGTAACGCGCAGCGGTTTTTCAGTCAAGGATATTGGCTACCTGGCAATCATTCACATGAAGCGATCAGCGCATGAAGCAGTGCTGAACGAACTTGAGCTGAAGCCGGAGCAGTCGACCTATCTGGAACATTTTGGACATGCGGGCGCGCCGGATGTCGTGCGGTCATTGGAACTTGGCGTCCAACAAGGTAAGCTGCGTGACGGCGATATCGCCGTGCTTTGCGGTGCGGGCACTGGATACATCTGGGCGTCGAGCTGTGTACGTTGGGGGCCAATAGCCAACTAATTTTGATGCGATTGAAAAACAAAGTTGCTTTCATAACTGGGGGAGCGCGCGGCTTGGGCCGTGCGACTGCATTGGCATTTGCCAAAGAAGGCGCAGCTGTTGCCGTTTGCGATATGGGAAGCAATGATTTCGGCCTAGCCAATGAGATTGAGAGCGCCGGTTCAAAATATGCCTATTTCGCGTGCGATGTTACGAAGTCGGAGCAAGTCGGAGTAGTCGTAAATGCCATTTCGGCGAAGCTCGGTGCAATCGACATTTTGGTCAACAACGCTGGCATCACCCAGGACGCGACTCTGGCGAAGATGACTGAGGAGCAATGGAACGCGGTGATCGGCGTAAATCTCTCCGGCGTGTTTTTCTGCACAAAAGCCGTGGTCCCGGGGATGATCGAAAAGAAATCAGGAAAGATCATTAACCTCTCTTCAGTGGTCGGCCTTTACGGCAACTTTGGACAAACAAATTACGCGGCCACCAAGTCGGGTGTGATTGGCATGACAAAGACTTGGGCGCGTGAACTGGGGCCAAAGGGAATCAACGTAAATGCAGTTGCCCCCGGATTCATCGGCACAGAGATGGTGAAGAAGATGCCCGAAAATGTATTGGAGAGCATGAAACAACGCACGCCACTGCGTCGGATCGGCGAGCCGCAGGACATTGCGAATGCTTGTGTTTTTCTTGCGTCCCCCGAAGCTGCATTCATCAACGGCGCCGTTCTGAGTGTGGATGGCGGGCTGGTTCTTTAGATAACGCTATGCAAGTTCCCAATCACGAGATGAACAAGGTGTATGACTGGATCGCAAAACACGCGATCTTCACACCTGACAAGCTGGCGCTTGTGGAAACGGCAACAGACCGTCGTTTCACTTACAAGCAATTCAATCAGGAGGCAAATCGGGTTGCGAATTTTCTAGAGAAACTCGGCATAAAGGCGGGCGACAGAGTGGCGATTATGGCGCCCAACTGCGTCGAAATCCTCTTCACTCTGTTTGGCGCGACGAAAATTGGGGCCATCTTCGTTCCACTGAACAACAAGCTCACCAGTGCTGAACTGGTTCCTATCGTGCAGAATTGTGAGCCGGCACTTTTAATATATGCGGATGAATTCGGGAAGACGGTTTCTGACCTTCGACAACAATTCCAGTTTCAGCACACCATCAAACTCTCCGGGCAAGTCGCTCAAGACGAACTGGATTGGGTTCAATCACTCGCGTCCGTTCCTGACCAACGCAGTCAGCCAATTCCTGTTGACCAGAACGCGCCGCAGATGTTGCTGTACACATCGGGCACAACTGGCAAACCCAAAGGCGTGATTCTGCCGCATCGAATGCAGTTTTTTAACGGGATCAATTTCGCCACTCGCGACTTGAGCGGTAATGACCGAGTGCTCGTGCACACACCGATGTTTTACACCGGCGGACTGAATGTTTATACCACTCCAGCGATTCTCCTCGGTGGCACCGTCGTGATCATGCACCACTGGGACGCGGACGAAGCGTTGCGAGTGATCGAGAAAGAAAAAATCACAGCATTCTTTGGCGTTCCTACGCAATTGCTGATGATGGCTGATTCACCGCTCTTTGAACAGGTGGACCTCTCGTCCCTGAAGTGGTTGATCAGCGGCGGAGCGCCTTGCCCGCTGCCTTTGATCAAACGGCTCATCGCCCGCGGCCTGCGTTTCAAGCAAGGCTTTGGTATGACAGAAGTGGGTGTCAATTGCTTTTGTCTCGAAGTGCCTGATGCGGAACGCAAGATCGGTTCCATAGGATTTGCCAACTTCGCCATGGAAGCGCGAATAGTGGACGACAATGGCGTCGATGTCGGCCCGAATGTTCGCGGCGAGCTCATCATGCGCACTCCATGCATGTGCGATGGATATTGGAAGGACACGGAGCAGACCGCGCAGGCTATCCGCGATGGCTGGTTTTACAGCGGGGATATCGCGCAATTCGACGACGAAGGTTACTGCTACATTGTCGACCGCAAGAAGGACATGTTCATCAGCGGCGGTGAGAATGTCTATCCCGCTGAGATTGAAAAACTCCTTGTCCGTCATCCAAAAGTGTCCGAAGTCGCCGTCATCGGAGTTCCGAACGAAAAATGGGGAGAGGTAGGCGCGGCGGCGGTTATTTTGAAGTCCGGGCAATCAGCTACTGAAGAAGAGATCGTCGCCTATTGCCAAAGCCAGATCGCAAAATTCAAGATTCCGCGTTCAGTACATTTTGTGAAATCGCTTCCCCGGACCGTTACACAGAAAGTTCAAAAGCAAGAGCTGAAGCGAATCATTTGCGCAGAACTCGACAGACGAACGTCTGGCCTCGCTGCAGATGGAAAAGCGGCAGTCTAGTGCTGGATAATTCAAATTCTTCTAAAGGGCGCCAAGATCATGGTTAAGAAAATCGTAGGAATAGTACTTCTGCTTCTTGTAGTGGGCGTTGTGAGCTCCATCCTTTATATAAGGCAGAACCCGCTTGCGGTGTTCACCACGGTCGAGCGCAGCACTTTGGCGAAGGCACAATTTCAGAAAAAGCAGGTTTCAGCCGGTGCGGGTAGTCTTGTCTATTGGGAAAAGGGAACCGGGCCGGCACTCGTGTTCGTGCATGGTGCGGGAGATCAAGCTGGCACTTGGTCCAAGGTCGCGCCTTCTTTCGCGACATCCTATCGAGTGATCATTCCGGATCTTGCCGGGCACGGAGAGAGCGATCCCAAGTCTGGACCTATATCGATCGGCGATGAAGTCAAAGGCCTTGAAACTCTTCTTACGGAGCTGAAGGTACAAAAAGCGATTTTAGTCGGAAACTCCATGGGGGCGTGGGTCAGTATCTTTTACGCATACCAACACCCCGAGTCGGTCGACAGACTGGTGCTCGTAAACGGCGGTCCGTATAGCATCAACGCCTCCTACCACCTGATGCCAGCCGACAGGGAGGAAGCCCGGTCAGTAATGAGTTCACTACAGGACCCTGGAAGTCCGGCGATCCCGAATTTCGTGCTCGACGATATCGTGCGCAGGTCACACGCCGGCCCGATCGGCAGGCTGACGCAGGTTTCGCAGGAGCAGTTCACTCTCGATGGAAAACTAGCCAGCATGAAAACTCCCGCCGATATCCTTTGGGGGCAAGCCGACAGAATGCTTGGAATGCAATATGCAGAGAGACTTCAAGCCGAACTCCCTGCGTCGAGGTTGACCGTTCTGCCGCGATGTGGACACATTCCTCAACGAGAATGTCCCATCGCACTCACTGCAAAATTGACCGACATACTTCAGCAGGCGGCGCCGCTGGCTAAGCCGACCATGCAAACTGAGGCGCCCGGAACAACAGGAACAATAAAGGAGCGCCCGGCAAAATAGCATCCAGCCGCAAGCCGAGTTGAGGGACGGCTCATGCTGCGCGATTTAAGGCGTAGAGGTTCGTCCTCGACCCCGCCGGGGGATGGCGTTGACGGGACTCTTAATTTCACGATAGAGAGTGCGCTACGGTCATGCTGCAAGCAAAATTCACAAAATGATTAACAGTACCCGCCGCCAGCTTTTCGGCAGCGGGATAAACATAAATGCGTCCATGCAGTCCCACCTATATCCAGCGCCCGTCGCATGCGGCGCTGTCACACACTAGAACGCAGTTGATGCCAATTTCCCTTTTGTAAGCTTCAAAACACAAGGGACATCTGCGCCGGGGTTAAGGTAAACTGCATTACCTTCCCATGCCCTATACAGCTTTCTCAACAAAAGAGTTGGTTGAGGAGTGTGCCGACGCCGACAACGTGCAGGCATGGCAGGAGTTTGTCCACCGTTTTCAACCTCTTATAGCCGTTGTCGTCCTCAGAACTTGTCGTAGCTGGGGCTCGACCTCCTCGTCTGTGATCGATGACCTTGTCCAGGAAACGTATTTAAAGCTCTGCAACAACGGATCGCGGCTTTTACGCGAGTTCGATTGGCAACATCCAGATGCTATTTACGGTTTTGTGAAGGTCCTCGCTGCCAATGTAGTTCACGATTATTTCAAGTCGCAACACTCTGAAAAACGAGGTAGCGGCCAGGTTCTTACAGCACTGGATCAACCGGCAGCGGCGGCTGTTTCCGATCCTAGTTATTCAGCAAGAGCGATTGAGCGAAAAATTTTGTTGAATGAAATCGAGCGCCTTATAGACCAGATGACAGATGGTCAAACGCGGCAGCGCGACAAACTCATTTTTCTGCTCTATTACCAGCAAGGGATGACGGCCCAAGATATTGCTTCACTCCCGACGCTGTCACTCAGTGTTAAAGGTGTGGAAAGCACAATCTTGCGGATGACGCGTTTTGTGCGACAACAACTGGCGGAGAAACCGAGAGCAGCTAGAGCGTAGTTTGAGTCGGAAAGGGATTCCGGCAAGTTAATCGTTCTTACTTGATGAGGAGTACTGGTCTAAGCGATGTCAATAGAAGAACATTTGAGCGCTGAGCAGATTGAGTGGTTTGTAAGCGAAAGCAACCAAATCACTGAACCTGAAGCTCTGAACGGACCACTCGCGCCTGCTAGGCGGCACGTCTCCAACTGTCATTCGTGCAGCGAAAAGGTGAACAGCTACTCCGACGCAGCCAGACTGTTGCAATCCTTGGGCTCGGGCGTGCCCCCCGCAAAAACGGCTGCTTGCCCGGAAGAAATTGTTTGGTTTCAAATCGCGGCAGGAACAGCGAGCACGGAAGAAACGCTTGCTAATTTACGTCATTCTGCACAATGCGACCATTGTGGACAACTCTTAAAGAAGACAATTTCCTATTTTGCGGACGAGCTCTCAAAAGATGAGAAGCAGGTAATCGCAAAGCTTCAGTCGTCACGCATCGGAGTGCAACTTCGATTGGCAGAGAAACTGGCTTCTGAACAGAATGTGAATGGAAGGGCAACAACGCTGTTTAAGAAATTAGTCCTTCTGCGATGGCCCAAATCGTATATACATGCCGCGGCGATCATAGCGTTGGTCGTGTTTCCTCTGACGCTGTGGCTCTACTTGAACCAGTCAGGAACTGCCTCCGTTGACAAGCTTTTAGCCGAGGCCTACACACAGCAGCGCACGCTGGAATTCCGCTTTCCCGGAGCGTCCTATGGCCCTGTGCGTGTGGAGCGTGGCTCGACTAGGTCACGGTTGGAGCGCCCGGCTGCGCTGTTAGAGGCGGAAACTCGCATCAAGCGTCAGCTCCAAAAAGATCCGAACGCTTTGCAGTGGCTGCAGGAAAAGGCTCGAGCTGACTTGCTGAATGGAGACTATTCCGCTGCAATTGAAAGCCTCAGTCGAGCCCTGGAAACACAACCTGAGTCCGCTTCGCTGCTGCTGGACATGGCAACCGCATACTTCCAACGGGCCCAGAGCGAAGACCGCGCGCTGGATTTCGGAGAGAGTATTGAGTTTCTGAGCCGCGCGTTAGCCAAAGATCCCGAAGACCCAGTGCTTCTATTTAATCGAGCAATTGCTTCCGAGCGCGTGTTTCTGTATGACCAAGCGATGCAGGACTGGACGCATTACCTTCGGGTTGATCCGACCGGCGATTGGGCTAAAGAGGCTCGGGAGCGGCTGAACAAGCTGGAAGAGAAGCGAAAAAAACATGATCGGGCCGCGCTCGAACCGCTCCTGACTCCTGAACAGATCGTCGCGACAAAACAGCAGATTGCATCGCAAGCAATGGATGCGAGAGCCGAGGAGTACCTCGATTTGGCAATTCGAGAATGGCTCCCGCAGGCATTTCCCTCCGGTTCGTCCAAGGGTAATCAATCAGTGGAAGATGGACGTAAAGCTCTTTCCTTGCTCAGCAGCCACCTGAAACAAGAGCATCAAGATCCCTGGTTATTTGATTTGCTGGCTGGTAGTTCGGCTGCGAGCTTCAGCTCCGGTGTGGCCGCGATCTCTCTGGCATCTAAATTGAACGCGGTAGGCGATCCCACAAATGCAGCAGGCGCGGCTCAATCAGCAGAAAAATTCTTCGTCGGCAACAAGTCGGGGACATTGCGCGCCAAGTTAGAAAAGATCTATGCGCTACGACGCGCCGAAAAGGCCAACGAATGTCTTTCATCGGCGGTGCTTGAAGCCCGTGAATTTGAACAGAGTTCGTACCGCTGGATAAAGACCCAGTTCGGGCTTGAACAATCACTTTGCTGGGCCAAGGTTGGAAATTTAAGCCGGGCCTCGAAAGGAATCGAAGCAGGTATTCGCAGCGCGCGGGAGGCCCGCTTTAGAATCCTTGAGCTACGCGCACTGGGACTTGCTGCATCGTTGGATGCGGCTAGAGGTGACGCCAAAGCAGTATGGGCTCGAGATATTGATGGTTTGGCAAATTACTGGTCTGGTACTTCGCCGCCATTGCGAGGCTACCAGTTTTACTCGAATTTGAGTTTTTCACTCGACCGCTCGGAAAGAACGCAACTGGCGCTCATCGTTGCCCGGGAAGCAGTCGCTAGCATACGCGGATTAAAACAAGATTCCTTTGAGGCGATGGCTCGTCAACGGCTTGCAAATGCAGCTGTCAAAGCAAACAGGCAAACTGAAGCCGAGCCTGAGTTACTGGCAAGCCAGCAGATTTTCTCCAGGCTGCCCCAGAATGACACAACAAGGACCTACCAAATAGATGGAGAACTCGCACTCGCCAAGCTGGAAGCTTTTCGGGGAGCGTTAGACGATTCTTTTAAGCGTTTGAAACGGGTCGAATTGCTGCTTGCGAGCGTTTCGACCTTTACATTCCCACTGCGTTACTACTCCACACTGGCACAAGTTGAGCAGATCAAAGGAGACGTTCCGGCCGCGGAACGAGCCTTGTGGTCTGCGGTGAGCATTGGCGAAGCTGGGCTAGCATCTCTCAACTCGGATCGCGACCGATTGTCGTGGAATGCACAAATGTCTGGCGTGTACCGCGAGTTGATTTCCCTGAAACTGAAAACAGGTGCGAGCAGCGATGCGTTCGAGATTTGGGAATGGTTTAGGTCTGCTTCATTGCGTACTGACAGGTTGGGCTCGGCTCGACCCAAGTCGACTACAACGTTTGGCATCGATTTCCAGAAGTTAGGACAGTCTGCCGGAAAAGTGGAACATTTTGCTCCGGAGAAATTCTCTGAAGTGAAGAATGCCACCATCATTTCTTATGCCCAAATGCCGGCCGGATTGGCAATCTGGGTCGCTGACAACCGCGGCGTTCATTATTCATGGGTTCCGGTGCCTCACTCCAAGATGCAAGCAGCCGCGCGTCAATTCGTGCGGGATTGCTCCAGTCCGGAATCCAATCTCTCCGATTTGAAGCAGCATGGGAAACAGCTTTATGCCTGGCTGGTAGCGCCGATCGAGCCGTATCTAGAGAAGAATCGCATTCTTATTCTCCAGCCGGATGCACCTTTCTCCGATATCTCGGTGCAGGCGCTAGTCGATGAAAACGGCAGGTACTTTGGGGAGAGTTTCCCCATAGCTTACTCGTTTGGGTTGGGCTATTTAGAGCATTTGCGGAATACCGAACCGCTGCAGAAAAGCGCCCATGCTTTTGTCGTGGGGCCTCCGGCTCTAACCGCCGACGAAGGCGGGGCCTGGCAGGCGTTGCCTGATGCAGCCGAAGAAGCGGAGACGGTCGCAGGTAAGTTTGAATCCGCTGCTCTCATCACCGGAAGTAATGCCACCTTGATACAGGTAGAACGCGGACTTAAGCAGGCGGCAGTCTTTCACTTCGCCGGGCATGCCGCGGAAACCGCAACAGGAGCTGGTCTGCTCCTCGCCAATACACAGCGAAATGATTCTCCTGTTTCAAATTCGACGATTCTGGGCGCCGAACAAATCTCAACCATTGAGCTGAGCAGACTAAACTTGGCAGTTCTTTCGGCCTGTTCCACCGCACGGGAGGACGGGATGGGAGGCGATCGCGAAGACAGCCTGGTACACGCGTTTGTACGCGCCCGTGTCCCTAACGTCGTTGCGAGTCGATGGCGAGTGGATTCAAAAACCAGCTCAGGGTTTATGAAAAGTTTCTACACAAACTTGCTGGCGAAGAATACACCGGCGCAAGCACTGCAGATTGCGGAGATCGAGGCGAGTAAAAGGCCGTTGAGTGCACACCCATATTACTGGGGCAGTTTCAGTCTTTTTGGACGCCAATAGTAGTTTCGGAAAGGAAAGGAACGCCGATCGAATGAACCCAATCAGCCGACGCAGTCTGTTGAAAGGATTTGCAACTCTTCCACTGATATCAGCCCTTGAACCCCTGTCAACCGCATGGAACTTTGTACCGGCCCCAGCCAGTGCTGTACTAAAGGTATGGTTTCACGGGCTTTTCGCTCTAGTATTCGACCAGGATGGCATTACCGCCTTGACACCATATGTAAAGGACCACGTTTATCGAGCCCAGCCATTTATTAATAATGCTTGGGGCAATGCGTATGAATTGGCGCAGAAAGATTACAAGCTCGTTGGTGTTCCGTTGGGCCTGCCTCGCCCGGCAAAAACCACGAATGACGCTGTTGTCCAAGGCATAACCCAGGTTGATCATGGAAAGAGTTATCTATCAGTTCGATTCCCGTTTCCCGACAAAGTCTCGCATGGGCGCTCTATCAAATCGAGCTTTTCGACGTGCCCTGGAAATCCTCACAATATACCCGGCACCCGGTTCCCACTGATCCACCAGTTCACATATCAGAAAGTTTCCGATTCGGCAGCGTTGCAGCTTGACCCCGATGTTCCATTTGGTACAGCTGGATTAAAGCAAGTCGATCTGCATATCTATGCCGAACCAGATGATGTGGTCTCGACACAACACGCCAATGATGCATTTGCGGAGCTGATGAAAATATTCCCTGAGCTCTGCTTGAGTTTGAACCAGCCCGGGGTTGATCCCAACCAGTGCCCCCCAATCGATCCGTACATAAACAAAGAGCAGCAGCTTGGTTTGGCTGAGCGAGATCACAAGTGCAAGGATATCCCCAAGCGGGGAGCCAAAAAGCCCATTGTCCACCATTTCTTCGGTGTAGAGGCGGCAGACTGCAGTCAAATCATAGTTAATCCATAGGTTTTCAGCGCTCTCGTCTTGTTTTGCAGCACCCTCTCGCAGGGTGCTTTTTTTTTGATTCCCCAAAAGGGGAATTGGAAGGTTTTTCGTTCTTTCCATTTAGAGCCGTTAATTTCCTCCTTGGGACACGCTCGGCGCAAGGGGAACCGTGTCGGCACCATGACAACAGTGAGTACAGTGATCAGCCCAAGTGCATTCCCATTTTCGCGTCGACAAGTGCCAACCATTGCGGGCTTCGGACTCCCGTACTCAAACTTGGCTCGCTTTCAAGATTCATTTGCCAGTTTGAACATGAGCACGCAAACGGTGCTTTGGCGGGACGAGATGGATATTGACCAGATCCGGTGTGACGCTTTCGTGGTGAGGCTCGGATCCCATGCCCGCGAGTTCTTGGGATCGATACGGAGATCAAGACTGAATCGGACCGCATTTGTATATGGCATTGGTGAAGAACGCGCAGCCATCAAAAGCTGCCGTTACGCAATCAACTCGGTCTTGCCAGACTGCTCGCCGGAATCAATTGCCAAAGCCGTGGAGAAAAGCCATTTGCTCTTGTCGAAGCAGTTACGCAAATTTGCGCGGATTCCATTGGTAATTCCTGTGCGCCTAAGTTGCGGCGATGAAGCGATGATCAGCACAACCCGCGACCTAACCGCCACCGGGATGAGTATCGAGTTGCGCGGCCGAAAATGGGACGAATCTCGCCTTGAAGTCAGTTTTGTCTTGCCCGAAGCACCCCTATTCACGCTGGAGTCCACTCTTATGTGGAAAGTGGATCAGACAATTGGCCTGGAGTTCAGTTCGACGAAAGAGCAAAAGCGGCTGAAGGGTTGGGTAGATGAATACCTGCGCGCGGAATGAAGTCAGTGGACGGCCGAGATTAGATTCAGAATTCAAATTCTGGACCCCAAATAGAAGCATGACGCTGGAGAGCAGGAACAAACCTAGGTATCGATGCAATTTATCTCTGGCCTTAGTGGGTCAGGGCATTACCGGCTGGAGCCGTTTGCAAGCACGCAGTACAGATATATCGGAAAGCGGGATCGCGGCAGTAGTTGAATATGGCTTATTTCCAGGAGAAAAG
>JAOAPH010000178.1 GCA_025462835.1 Candidatus Angelobacter sp.
GCGCGCGAATCCAGCCGGGGACGCATCGGCGGACGCACACATGAGATCCAGCGCCTGATCGGACGG
The DNA here is from genome assembly GCA_025462835.1 of Candidatus Angelobacter sp. Lineage (GTDB taxonomy): Bacteria > Acidobacteriota > Terriglobia > Terriglobales > Acidobacteriaceae > JAICLA01. Next base: position 67 of record JAOAPH010000178.1, read on the forward strand.
TCACTGCGCGCGGTCACCGACCTGAAGAAAATCGGCGAGCGCACGATCACACTGGATTGCGATGTGATCCAAGCCGATGGCGGCACGCGCACGGCATCGATCACCGGGGCTTACGTCGCGCTGGGCTTGGCGGTGAATCGACTGCTCGCGTCAGGCGCGCTTAAAGCCTCGCCACTGCGCGATTTTGTTGCCGCCACCAGCGTTGGCATCGTCGATGGTGAAGTCTTGCTCGACCTCGCCTATGAAGAGGATTCACGCGCTGAAGTGGACATGAACTTTGTTATGACCGGCAGCGGAAAGTTCGTCGAACTGCAAGCGACGGCAGAGAAGGACCCGTTCGACGACGAGCAGTTGGCCAAGATGATGAAGTTCGCCCGCAAGGGATGTGAGGATTTGGTTGCAAAGCAGCGCGAAGTGCTAAAAGGCTAGTTCACCACAGAGGCACAGAGACACAGAGGAAGGCTGAAAGATTGGAGCGTGGCTTGGACGATCTGAGAGATCCCGTTACAGCAAGCATCATTGGTGCTGCGATTGAAGTGCATCGGGCGCTTGGTCCGGGATTGCTGGAATCGGCATACGAAGAGTGCTTGTGCCATGAATTCACACTGAGACATTTGGCGTTCCGTCGTCAGGTAGATCTACCTGTGATGTACAAGGGCGTAAAACTTGATTGTGGGTACCGAATTGATCTTATTGTCGGCGATCTCGTTCTGATTGAGTTGAAGTCCATAGACAAAATCCACCCTATTCACGAAGCCCAGTTGCTGACTTATATGAGGCTGGCGAAACTTTCCACCGGGTTGCTTCTCAACTTCAATGTGCCTGTCCTCAAAGACGGTATTTTGCGAAGAAGACTTTAGCCCTCTCTGTGCCTCTGTGTCTCTGTGGTGAAATGATTTTCGTTGGGTCAATGTCTCCGTGGTGAAAACGCTTTTCTTGTAGAATCATTGGTTGCTTTTACTCGTCAGGAGATCTTATGAAACTCACCTCTGGAAAATTGGCTGGCATGAAGGCTGTATCGGACAAGCGCGGCGTGATCGCCGCGGCTGCAATGGACCAACGCGGCTCACTGAAAAAGGCACTTGCTAAAGAAAAGGGCTCTGACGTGAGTGACAAGGAGATAGAAGAGTTCAAATCCATCGTCACTGAAGTGCTTACCCAACACGCCAGCGCTATCCTGCTCGATCCTGAGTGGGGACTGCCGGCCTCCAAGAAGCGGCAGAACAACGCCGGACTGCTTCTCGCGTATGAGAAGACCGGGTATGACAATACTCGTCCCGGACGAATTCCTGACTTGCTGAATGAATGGTCAGCGCGGCGCTTGAAAGAAGCTGGCGCGGATTGTGTAAAGGTCCTCATCTATTACACGCCGTTCGACGACAAGAAGATCAATGACGAAAAACACGCGTGGGTGGAGCGCATCGGCGACGAGTGCCGCGGGAACGATATCCCCTACTTCTTGGAATTCGTGGGATATGACGAGAAAGGCGGCGACGAGAAATCGGTGGAATACGCAAAGAAGAAACCTCAGATCGTGACGCAGAGCATGGTCGAGTTCACCAAGGATCGTTACGGCGTGGACGTGATGAAGGTGGAAGTGCCCATCGACATGAAATTCGTGGAGGGCGCGAAGGCGTTCGCTGGCAAAGGCGCGGCGTACACTCGCGAAGAGGCCAAGAAGCTGTTTCTTGAATCGGCAAAGGTGGCGACCAAGCCATTTATTTATTTGTCTGCGGGCGTCAGCAACGCTGAATTTACAGAATCGCTGGAACTGGCGGCAGAATCAGGCGTGAAGTTTGCTGGGGTGCTTTGTGGACGCGCAACCTGGAAAGACGGTATTCCGATCTACGCGAAACAGGGGGCTGCGGCATTTGAAAAGTGGCTGCGCACAGAAGGCGTGGCTAACATTGAAAACGTAAATGCCCGACTGAAAGCCGCGACTCCCTGGTTCAGCTACTATGGCGTGAGCGCGGGAGCATAATTTTTTTTAGGAAGTAACGGCCTCTTTCGGGCGCGTCTAGAATTCTGCATAGGAGTTGCTCATGATGACAAAAAGAATTGTTATGGCATGTTTGCTTCTCAGCGCGGTTGCTTTCGCCCAGACGTCGAACGCAAAACCGAGCACCAAGAAAGCTGAAGCCACTTCAAAATCGGCTCCAGCAAAGAAAACGGCGTGGAATCCCGATGAAATACAGTGGGGACCTGCGCCTCCTTCCCTGCCGGCAGGCGCGCAATTCGCGGTTCTTGAAGGCGATCCGTCAAAGCCGGGCCTCTTCACCATCCGATTGAAGGCTCCCGATGGATACAAGGTCCAGCCGCACTGGCATGCCACAACCGAAGACCTCACTGTGATTTCGGGTACTTTCAACGTGGGCATGGGACCTAAGTGGGACCAGAGTCATCCCACATCGCTCAGCGCCGGTGGCTTCGCCTCAATGCCCGCGCGAATGAAACACTTTGCCTGGACAAGCGGCGAGACCGTCCTTCAAGTACACGGAAATGGGCCTTTCGTCATTAACTACGTGAACCCAGCCGATAATCCGGTACAGCCGAAGAAGACTGCACCCGGCAAATAAGCTGTCTATTTCGTAATCAGTGGTCGCGTAAACATGCGCGGCCACTGCCATTCTTATCCGCGCAATAATGACAAAATGGAACTCTTGTCCGTACAATCCTCACTGCGTTCATTTCAGCATTAAAAGATCCACTACACGATGGTTGCACCCGCATACTTCGCAGCTATGTCCAATACAACTGAAAAGAAGACACAAAAGACTGCACTGATCACCGGCGCATCCGGTGGCATTGGCTACGAACTGGCAAAACTCTTTGCGGGCGATGGCTACTCGCTGGTGCTGGTCGCGCGCAACAAGAAATTGATGGATGAGAACGCGCCCGAGTTGAGAAAGCTAGGCGCGCCGTGGGTGATGAACTACCCTAAAGATCTGGTGGACTTGGAAGCTCCGGAAGATGTCTTTGCCTACACGGAGCGCGCGAATCTGCAGATCGACATCCTTGTAAACAACGCGGGATATGGCGTGCGCGGCGCATTTGCCAAGACGAATCTCGACGACGAACTCGAGATGATGCAGCTCAACATGGTCGCGCTCACACACCTTACGAAACTCTATCTACCGCAGATGGTCGCGCGCGGCAATGGGAAAATCCTTCAAGTGGCCTCAACGGCAGCCTTCCAGCCGGGGCCGTTCATGGCCGTGTATTTCGCCAGCAAAGCTTACGTCCTGTCCTTCTCTGAGGCGCTATACGAAGAACTTCGCGGCACTGGGGTGACGGTGACGGCATTGTGTCCGGGCCCAACGGCAACCGGCTTTTTCGAGCGCGCTGACATGACGTCGACGAAACTATTCAAATCAGGAGCTATGGATTCGAAGACCGTCGCCGAGCAAGGATATCGGGCGATGATGGATGGCAAGCCGCTGGTGATCACGGGATTGCGGAACAAGTTGCTGACGTTCTCAGAGCGGTTCGCTCCGCGGTCATGGGTGAGGAAGATTGTGAGAGGGATGCAGGAGTAAGGGCGACTGGTGCATAACTTCCACGAGTTTCATGACGGCTGGTTTGATGGATTGAGAATTGACGAGCCTCATGTCCAGGTTTTCTTGCGAACGGCAGCAAAAGTGAAATTCACAGCCGTGGCAAAGAACGTCTCGGCGCTCTCCGCAGGTGGACTAAAGCATGGAAACGTCGTCTTCGAAGTAGTAACTCGCGATCACAACGAAATCACATTGGAAGATATTATTGACCTTTACGATCTAAAACTTTCTAATCCTTTACCGCAAGCAACTAGATTGCTGGAGAAAACCCGATCCGAAAGACTGATGGTTGTCGAGATTACTCCGTCGTACGGCGGGAGTTGTCTGATTTTGGCCAGCTCGGTTGAACTTGTAAAGTCTGAATAGTTACCGCCCCTACTCCCACTCAATCGTCCCCGGCGGTTTTGAAGTCACGTCATAGACCACGCGATTGATCCCGTGGACTTCACTCACGATCCTGCTGGAGATTTTTCTCAACACTTCATGCGGTAGCGGCACCCAATCCGCGGTCATGCCGTCTTCCGAGTGGACGGCGCGGATGGCGCAGGTGTAGGCGTAAGTTCGCTGGTCGCCCATGACGCCGACGCTCATCACCGGAAGCAGCACGGCAAAGCTCTGCCATATCTTCTGGTAGAGCCCGGCGGCCTTGATCTCAGTGACCACGATCTCATCGGCTTCCTGAAGCAGCGCAACGCGATCAGGCGTGACTTCGCCGAGGATCCGCACTGCCAACCCCGGCCCGGGAAACGGCTGTCGCTGGAGGATCTCGTCCGGCATTCCCAGATCCTTGCCGATGCGCCGGACCTCATCTTTGAAGAGGTCGCGCAGCGGCTCGATCAATTTCAGCTTCATGTTTTCTGGAAGTCCGCCGACATTGTGGTGCGTCTTGATCGTCTGCGATGGGCCGCGGACAGAGCTGGATTCGATCACGTCAGGATAAAGAGTTCCCTGCACCAACCATTCGACATGCCCCTGCTGCTTGCGGATGTTTTCCGATTCCTCGTCGAAAACGGCGATGAACTCCCCGCCGATGATCTTCCGCTTCCTTTCGGGATCGGTCACCCCGGCGAGTTTGCTCAGAAATCGCTGGCTGGCATCAACGGCATCGAGTTGCAGTCCCAATTTCTCGCGCAGGTTTTTTTGTACTTTATTAAATTCGTCTTTGCGCAGGACTCCGTTATTCACGAAGATGCAGGTGAGGCGGTCGCCAATGGCGCGATGCACCAGCACTGCGGCCACTGCGGAATCGACTCCGCCCGAAAGCGCGCAGATGGCGCGTCCGCTCTCGCCGACTTTTTTCTTGATATCGGCTACGGTCTCGTCGATGAACTGTTGCGGAGTCCAATCGCCGCGCGCGCCGCAGATGTCAAAAACGAAATTCTTGAGTAGCGCCGCACCTTCTCTTGTGTGATGGACTTCAGGGTGGAACTGTACCGCCCAGATGCGCCGCTCTTCGTTCTCCATTGCGGCAAGTGCGTTGCTTGTGCGCGCCACCGGGTCGAATCCTGCGGGCAGTTCGACGGCTTCGTCGCCATGCGACATCCACACAGACATTTGTGATGGCAATCCGGTAAAGAGCCGCGATGATCTGCTTGCGTCAACGGTGACGTCGGCGTGTCCGTACTCGCGTTTCGGCGCAGGAGAGACTTTTCCGCCCAACGCGTGCGCTATGAATTGCAATCCGTAGCAGACGCCGAGGACGGGCATTCCCATGTCGAGAACGCGCGCATCGGCGGGGGGAGCGTCGGCGTCATAGACAGAACTAGGGCCGCCGGAAAGAATGATCCCAACGGGCGAGTAGCCCTTAATCTCATCGAGCGAGGCCGTGCATGGCAGTACTACGGAGAAAACTTTCAGTTCGCGGATGCGGCGGGCGATGAGTTGCGTGTATTGCGAGCCGAAATCGAGGACAACAATGGATTGATGAGCAGCTTTCTTCGGTGCTTCGGCGGGTGCGCCTTTCGGCGCGGGATGGGCTTTGGTCGGCACAAACAAGTTTGCCAGAAATTCAGTCTTTCAGCAATCGCAAGCCACTCTAGAGATTGCACAAAAATCATTGCTAGACAAAAAACAGGGTACCGGGTTACGAAGAAAAACTTGGGTTTTCGCATTAGTTCCGGTGGGATAATGAAGTATGCCATTTGATGACGGGCGCGACCCAGGCTTTGTTGGCGGGATAGCCTTCAAGGCAATCGCATGGGCGGCGCTGTTTCTGTTGGTCGGAGCCGGCGGCGACTACATTGCCACCCGGTTTGGGCTAGAAAGAGACTTGCTTTTCGTGAATGACGTTGTTTCGGCGGCGATGGTCGTATTTCTCATCATCACCTACGAGCGTCGCCGGAGAAAACGTATCCGCGAGCGTCTGGAAGTGATCCAGCTTATGAATCACCATGTCCGCAATGCGCTTCAGATCATCACCCTTTCTCCACATTCACATGAACGCGAAGAGAGTGTGGCCATGATTCGCGAATCGGTGGCCAGGATCGAATGGGCATTGAGGGAAATCCTTCCAGGCGGGATGCCTGAGGAACTTCAGGAAAAAGAAAAGTTGCGAAGCGATTCGCAATCCCAGCAGCCGCATATTTCGCATCGCTAGATTGGCTCCGGGTCGGGTGTGACGAAGTTTGTGAATTGCGGTGAAGGTGTTGCGGGTTCAGGCCCTCGTTTCTCCGAGTCCCACACGAGAATGCGTTCGTAGGCGGCCAGTCTAGCGAGACCCAGAAAATCCGCTACCGCAAAATAGCAGAGCGCCACTAGCGCAAGCCCGGCAAAGGCCAACCCCGTCGCGAGCTGAGCCAACACCGCGAACGCGCTCATCGCGAAAAAGAGAAATATTCCTGCCATTAGCAATCGCAGCACTCCGAAAACCAGTCCCACCCAGAAGTATTGGCGGGCTTGCCTTAGTACCAGGGCTGCGGTCTCGAAGATTGCATCTGCCACGCCGACTCCAGTCTTTAATGCAACTACCGGAGCTAACGTCAAATACCAGTTGAGGGTTGACCAGACCCATCCCACAAGGAAAGCGAGTGGGAGAAAAACAAGATAGAAGACCGATGCATCGGGCCCGGCGGATTGCGCGCTATCGACGGCCTCTCCTGCCAGCGCGACGCGCGATGCCAATGCAAAAGCACCTGCAAGCGCGATCAGCGCAAACAGCGCAAAGATTGCCCGCAAGAAATTGATTTGCAACAGGATTCGAATTCCTGTCGCGCCTTGCTTGCGTTGGGACACCAGTTCCTGCAGCACAACCGCGCGTCCGAATGCCGATGCCAGCCACCAGAGAAGTCCGAGTCCCGCGATCAATGCCGCAAGCAATCGCAGAATCTTGGGGCCACTGCCATTAAAGATGTGGGCCAGAGCGGAGGGCAGCATTCCGGGTATCACACCGGAAAGGCCAAAGAGATCGCGGTCGGAGACGGGTATCGAACTCATGAAAAGCAAGACGGAATAACTGATCAGCAGCAAGGCCGCTGCGCCAAAGGCCCATCTCCAGGCCACTTCAGCGGCAAAGACAGCTGGTCGGCGGAAAGCCGCAGAAAGTCCTGACCGTACTGCGCGTGAACGCGACATGGCTCTAGAATACATTCCTCGCAGCTTTACGACGTACATTTGTGGGCTGCTGATACTATTCTGTTTGGTTTGTCACGCGGTTTGGAATAATCTCCTCACCGCCTCCAAGGAGCAAGTGCCGATGAACACGCGGCCCCCCGTCGTGAAGTCATCTCGAAGCCGCAAATTTCCGGTCGTTTATTTTTCGGCGATCGTCTTCGTCTTCTGCCCCCTTGCAATTCTTCCGCAGCAGTCATTTGCACAACAAGCAGAACCGACATCCTGCACCGCAGAAGGATATTTGCGGATCGCGGTTTATCCAGTCAGCGCACGAGGCAAGACTCCCGTATCGGTGGTTCTCACCGATCCGCAAGGACGAAAACTGGGCTACGACCCGATCCGCAAGACGGAACATTCAGATGTGCCGCAAAGCACCTTCACCGGAGACACGGGAAAGCCCAAGGCGCCGCCAAAGCCTGCGGCAAATCCGGTTGACCCGGAACTGATCCTCGACACCCCGCCACCGCCGCCTCCGCCTCCAGCGCCAGCAGCGCCGACGCCGGCAGTCCTGGAGTTGTGCAATCCCATCGGAGGGCAATATCAGTTGCAGGTCATCGGGATGGAACCGGGGAAATATGGCGTTTCGATCAACGCCGCGAATCGTGAGGTCCTCGATATTTCAGGCAGGCCGATGTCGTTGGATTCCCGCGCGGAGATCCCGACGACCAGTTCGCGGCGCGGCGGAGTGCAGAATTTTCTGATCGTTTACTCGCGAACACCGGGCGTGAGAGTGCGGGTTAAGCCGTCGCCCTAAGCCAACGGTTCCTACGGAAATTCAACGGGAGATGGCAAAGGCAGCAATTGCGAGCCAGATCGCGACGATCACTACGAAGATAAAACCCACCTGCTCTATCAAATAATCGCGTTGGTCAGGCGACTTCACACATTCAGAGTAGAACGAATTGCAGCAGCTCACAAACGACATCTTGCGCCACCGAATCGGACCTATTCGTCATCCAGGTGTGCTACTTCCCACCTACTTCACCACAATATTGACCAGCTTGCCTGGCACTACGATGACCTTGACCACTTCTTTGCCGGCCATCGCGGCCTTCACCTTTTCATCGGCAAAGGCGGCGTTACGGACAAACTCCTCCGAACTGTCCGCAGGCACGGAGATGCGGGAACGCAATTTGCCGTTGACCTGTACGGGAATCTCGATCTCGTCCTCTTTTGCAAGCGCGGGATCGAACTGCGGCCAGGGTTCTTTGAGCAACACGCTTGTCTCTCCCAACACGGACCACAACTCCGCGCCAAGATACGGCGCGAATGGAGCCAGCAAGAGGATCAATTTCCGCTGGACGTCCGCGAGGAGAGTGATGGGGATCGCCCCCAAAGCAATCGCCGACTCTGCCCCGTACAACTCATTCACCAATTCCATCACTGCCGCGATGGAAGTATTGAAGTGCCATCGTCCGTCAAAATCATGAGTGATCTTGGCGATGGTCTGATGAAGCTTGCGCTGGATTGCGCGCGCTTCCGGCGAAAGCTGCGCGGGAACTTTGCCTGTCCACTCCGGATGCTGAGGCTGAGCATGCTTCACAACGAACCGGTAGACGCGCCCGAGGAAGCGGTGAACGCCCTCAACCCCCTGCTCCTGCCAGTCGAGATCGCGGTCCGGCGGCGCCGCGAACAATGAATACATGCGCGTGGAGTCGGCGCCGAATTTCGCGATCATGTCGTCGGGCGAAACCACATTGCCCCGATTCTTCGACATCTTGGCGCCGTCCTTGATGACCATCCCTTGCGTAAATAATCGCTGCGCAGGCTCGGAGTTCTTGATGAGTCCCATGTCACGCATGACCTTGGTCCAGAAACGCGAATAGATGAGGTGCAAAATCGCGTGCTCAACTCCGCCGATGTACTGGTCGATGGGGAACCAGTAATTCGCTTTGTCGGAATCAAACGGGGCCGTCGCAAGCTTCGCGCTGGTATAGCGGTAGAAATACCAGGAGGAATCGACGAACGTATCCATCGTATCCGTCTCTCGGCGCGCCTTGCCACCGCACTTGGGACACGTCGCGTTCACAAACTCCGGAACATTTGCGAGCGGTGATCCGCCCTGCTGCGTGATATCGATCTTCTCCGGCAACAACACCGGCAATTGATCTTCCGGCACCGGGACGATGCCACACTTTTCGCAATACAACATGGGAATGGGCGTGCCCCAGTAGCGCTGGCGCGATACTCCCCAATCTTTCATCCGATACGTCGTCGTAGCCTTGCCGAAGCCGTGCTCCTCGGCGAACCTCGTCATCGCCGCGATGGCCTCACGGTTTGACATGCCATTGAAGTCGCCGGAGTTGATGAGCAAGCTCTCCTCGGAGGTGAATGGCAGGATGTTTTCTTCCGCGTCGCCGGCTTCAGGTGGCTCCTCGGTGCGGCGCGGAAGCACAACGATGCGGACCTCCAAGTCGTATTTCTTCGCAAAGTCGTAATCACGTTCATCGTGCGCCGGCACTGACATGATCGCGCCCGTGCCGTAATCCATCAGGACGTAATTCGCTATCCAGATCGGTACGCGCTCCTGATTGAACGGATTGATGGCGAATGCGCCGGTCTTTACGCCGTGCTTCTCGATCGCACCGAGCTCCCCGGCTTCTTTCGCCTTGCGCTGCTCGTCGGTAAGTTTCGCGACATCTATCTCGAGAGCAGGATTCCGCTTCATCAAGTCCGTCACCAACGGATGTTGCGGCGCGAGTTGAATCGATGTCGCGCCGTAGATCGTATCGATGCGCGTGGTGAAGACGGTGATCTTGTCGCCGGCGGGACCTGCGGTACCCTCGAGTTTGAAATCGACATTCGCACCATCACTGCGGCCGATCCAGTTCCGCTGCATGGTGCGGACTCTTTCCGGCCAGTGCTCGAGCTTGTCCAAATCCGCCAACAACTCCGGCACATAATCGGTGATGCGGAGGAACCACTGCTCCAACTCGCGCTGCTCGACCTTCGTCTCTTCATGCCGCCAGCAACAGCCGTCAACCACTTGCTCGTTAGCGAGCACGGTGGCGCACTCCGGACACCAGTTCACCTTGCTCTTCTTGCGATACGCCAAGCCGCGCTCATGCATCTTCAAGAAGAACCACTGGTTCCAGCGGTAATAATCCGGCAAACAGGTGGTGACTTCGGTTGACCAGTCGTAGGAAAAGCCGAGCCGCTTCATCTGCTGCTTCATGGCAGCAATGTTCTTTAACGTCCACTCGCGCGGAGGCGTGTTGTTCTTGAGCGCAGCATTTTCCGCAGGCAATCCAAAGGCGTCCCAGCCCATGGGATGAAGCACGTTATAGCCGCGCATCCACATATAGCGGGCGAGCGCATCGCCGATGGCGTAATTGCGGACGTGTCCCATGTGGAGCGCGCCGGAGGGATACGGCAGCATCTCCAGGACGTAGTACTTCGTGCGGGCGGAAGTGACGGGATCAGCGGCGTAAAGCAGCGGATCGCTCTGCCAGATGGCCGCCCACTTCTCTTCGATGGGCTGCGGATGAAAGCGCTCGTCTCGGCGAGGCTGCTCGCTGGGGATATCGGTCACGGTCGTCTTGGATGTCGAATCGGGCATGGCTTATTTCTAATAATGAATACTGACGATTATTTCGCATCTGCTGGAATTAGGGAAATCGACTGGATTTTACTGAACCAGCGACTTCAGGGCGTCCACATTGCGCAGGTCGTCGCCGGGTTCGTCGATAGGCGTTTCGGCGATGAAGGCTGAGTGGGCAAGCATCTGATTATTGATGAGTCGGCGAAACGAGTCGATGCCAATTTTTCCTTGACCGATGTGCTGATGGCGGTCGAGCTTAGAACCGCGGTCGGCCTTGGCGTCATTGCAGTGCCAGACAGGGACGTTCTCCAGGCCGATGGTCTTGTCCAGTTGCTTAAGCGTGTCATTGAGGCCGTCTTCGCTGACCACGTCATAGCCAGAAACGTGGGTATGGCAGGTATCGATGCAAGCGCCCACGGGGACTTTCGGCCGCAAACGCGCCACCAGCTCCGCAACCTGCTCGAAGCTTCCGCCTAACGAATATTCGGCCCCGGCGGTGTTCTCGATGAGGATCTTGAACTTGCTCGTCTCAAGATCCAGCCCGTCCACCGATTTGGATATGGATTCCACAGCGCACTGCAATCCTTCTTCGCGAGTGCCGCCGGAGAACGATCCCGGATGCAAGACCAGATACTGCGCGCCCAATGAAAGTCCGCGCTGGACTTCACCGCGAAACGCAACAATGGACTTATCCAAAAACTCCGGAGTCTTGCTGCACATGTTCACTAGGTAACTGGTGTGAATCACCAGCGGCGCAATTCCATAGAGTTCACTCAGTCGGCGCACTTCATTGCATTGCCACATCTCCGGCGATGATGCCCGCCACATGCGTGGACTCGATGAAAATATCTGTAGCGTGTTGCAGCCCAGCCGATAGGCGCGTTCGATGGCCTTCTCTACTCCCCCGCTGGTTGAAGTATGAATGCCGATCCTCAGGCGCGTAAGCTTGGGCGGCGTCGCGGGAGCAGGCTGCTTGAGAATGTCATATTCGCCCGCGAGGTCGCGTCCTGTGGACTTCTTCTTGATTGCTTTGGTTGTGACGGCGCGGGGCATGGGTTAAGAAATTCTAGCATCCGCAGAGGTTCACCGGTCCTGCGGGTGCATATAATGGCCGCGTCAGAACGGTAAGCACCTGCGGACGTAGAACAGGAGGCGAAGCTGGCACTGGACGGCATCCAGGCCACGCTCCATGAAGCCGGCATGACTATGGACGACCTTGTCTATGTGCAGGTCTTCTGCTCAGATGTGAGTCAATTCCCCAAGTTCAACGCCGTCTATCGCACCTATTTCAAACGCGAACGCGAATTTCCGGCGCGGGCATTCATCGGATCCGGACATCTGCTCTTCGATGGGCTGTTCGAGGTGCAAGGAATCGCAGTAAAGCGATAGTCGCGTCGCGGTGCACGGCCGGAAATGATAGGGCGCAGAGATCTCTGTTTTCCTTCGATCTCTGCGCCGGTGAAACATCATCCAGTTTAGGTGGTGACCCGAGCGAGTTTGTTACGGCTTCTTCGGGACGGCGCCTGGATCGAACAAGTCAGACAGATCATTGGCGTTGACTGCATCACCCAGATAAGGTCCCACACGGAAGATGTCCTGCATGGTGCGCAAGTCGGAGGAGTGCGTGAAATTGACCGGACTCGCATACGGAAGTCCATTCACGTTCTTGTGAGCACGCGGAGAGATGATGATCTCGCCTATCGTGTGATTGAAGTCGTCCGGGTTGTCGCCCGCGACGCCGTCCTGTTCGGATTCGTCCCACCAGAGGATGATCACGCCGTGGTCCTGGTAGGCTTTTGACGCCATGATCACGGGAACGATCTGGCTCAGGAAGTCGTCGCCCTGCTTGATCTTTGCCGCATCCCCGGTCAGTCCTTTGTACCCCGCGCTGAGCGTGGTGTGCATATCGTTGAACTGGTTCGGCGTGATCCAGTTGTAGTCAGCCACGGCATCGTTGGCCAAATCGGTAAAAACTGCTGCAGCGGTGCATACTGTTTGGATAAGGGATTGGCGGTAGTGGCGTCATTGCCGCCGTTCGAATCCGTGAAGAAGACCATGGGATTGTGCTTGGTGGCATAGTTGAATTGGTTGGAGCCGTTGAACGCGTTGAAATTGCCGCTGGCAAAGTTCCCGGAGAAACTGATCAACGGAACGGTCCACTGGTCCCGTGGCAAAGGCGAGTTGGTGAGCTGCCCGGCAACCGGAGAAAGATCAACGTCTTCCTGGTAAGACTTCCACGTAATTCCAGCCTGCGTCAGTAAAGTGCTCAGGTGAAGCGATGTGTTCTGGTTCGTTACGCCCCTTGAAGAGTAGGGATCATTGTCATTCAGCACGCCAAAATTTGTGCCGGCTTCCGCCCAGATATAGCTGGGCTCCGAAGGATGAATATGGGGGTTGTTTCCATTGGGAGTGGCCAAAACGTTATGGTAGTTGGTGGCGAAGGCGGTCTGCTCACTGATGTTTACCGGGGTGCCATTAATGATTGAATATGCCGTTCCGTTCACGAGACTGTTGATGAATGGCGCATTCGGATTTTGATAAACCTGCTGGATGCCGCCGGTGAACTGATTGGCTGGCTGAGTCCAGTTGTGATTCTCCATCGCGATCACGAATACCGTTTTTATTTGCTGCGCGTTGGCGTTCAATGTGCCCAAAGTAGCCAACAGGGCAAATATACAAAGCGTGCGAAGATTTTTCACTTGCGACATGCATAGGCTCCAGATTTCAGATTGGCGGCGTACGCTCGATCAGATTCAGGTCACTACAGGTGATCCTGACGACCATCGCGCCCCCATCTACGAATAGCAAATCCGTTTGTTCGAATGGTGAATGGGATATTAATTCTCGGTGAATGGAATATTAATTCTGGATTTAATTCGAGATGAATCCTTCGCCGGCACTTGCCGTCGATTCCGCGGATGACGGCTATTCGGAAATTGACCTCTATCCGCAAATCGTTAGGGTTGCCCGAATCGCGACCAAACCTATAAACTTAATGTTTCGGGAGACTGCCAGATGTTAGTAGTGATGCGGGCCCATGCCACCGAAGAACAGGTGCAGGCCGTTTGTAAACGAGTCGAATCGCTGGGCTACAAGGCCCATTCCATGCCTGGCGCGCAGCGCGTCGCCATCGGCATCACCGGGAACCAGGGCACGATCGATCCCGGCGGTATCGAGGAGATGCCCGGGGTCGGCGAGGTCATCAGCGTCAGCAAGCCTTACAAGCTGGTGAGCCGTGACGTGAAAGAAGATAACACGGTAATCCGTTTCCCTCGCCTGCCTAACAATGATTCTGAAGCCGTGATCGGCGGCAGCGAGCTGGCGGTCATCGCCGGGCCCTGCGGGATCGAGAGTCGCGAACAGGCATTTGCGATTGCCGAGCGTGTTCAGCGCACGGGCGCAAAATTCTTTCGTGGCGGCGCCTATAAGCCACGCACATCGCCATACGCATTCCAGGGAATGGGCGTTGAAGGCTTAAAAATCATGGCGGAGATCCGCGACCGCTTTGGCCTACGCATCGTGACCGAAGCCATCGATGGCGAGACGCTCGACCAAGTGGAGCAGTACGCCGACGTCATCCAGATCGGCGCGCGCAACATGCAGAATTTCTCCTTGCTGAAGCGTGCCGGACGGGCGCGCAAGCCGGTGCTGTTGAAGCGCGGCATGTCGGCGACACTGGAAGAATTCCTGATGGCGGCCGAATACATCATGAGCGAAGGCAATTACAACGTTATCCTGTGCGAGCGCGGCGTACGCACCTTCGCCGATCACACTCGCAACACGCTGGACTTGAGCATCGTTCCCGCAGTGCAGCGGTTGAGCCACTTGCCAATCTTGGTTGATCCGAGCCACGGCACCGGAAAACGAAACAAGGTCACGCCATTGGCGCGGGCGGCAGTCGCGGTGGGCGCAAACGGGTTGCTGGTGGAAGTCCACAACGATCCGGAGAAGGCGCTCTCTGACGGTATGCAGTCAATTTATCCCGACCAGATGGACGCTCTGATGGTGGAAGTCCGGCAGATCGCGGCGGTATTGAAGCGCAGCGTGGCTCCGCCAGTGGACGCGAGAGAAACCGCTGCTGCGAATACGCGATAATTTTTGAAGCTCGTCCCCGAAAGATCCATTGATCAAACCTGAAAACGTAATCATGCGTATGGCAGCGTGTGCTCTTGCAGCGATTGCGCTCTGTATCTCTGGATGCGATCAGCCGCTTGACGAGCGCTATGCCTATCGCGAGAACCTTTACGTCAGTAATGGCGGCAGCAATGACGTGAGCGTGATCGACGGTCTCGGCTTCAAAGTCATCAAGACCATTCCTGTCGGCAAGAACCCCAGCGGCATCGCGGCCAATCCCAAGAAGAATGAGATCTACGTCGTCAACACTGATTCCAACAACCTCAGCGTGATTGACGCGGAGAAGAATGTTGTTGTCGCAACTATAGGCGTGCATCGTTCGCCGTTCTTCATCAGCGTCTCTCCCGATGGCACGCGTGGATACGTAGCCAATTTCGGATCGAACAATGTTTCCGTCATTGATCTGGGCGCGCGCAAGGTGATCACGAATATCCCGGTCGGCATCGCGCCGGGGATGGCCGTCGTGTCAAACGACGGCAAGACCGTCGTCACTTCCCTTCGCGGTGAAAGCGCGCTGGCCGTTATCGACACGGCTTCGTTGAGCCTGCGCAGCAAAGTCGTATTGAACGATTGTCAGCAGCCCGCCGACCTAGTCATCCTACCCGACTCCAGCAAAGCATTTGTCGCGTGCAGCGGCGGCGCGCAAGTTGCAGCAGTACAGTTGAAAAATCCGGCATTGAAACAGGAGGACGATCGCCTGCTCACTTTGCTCAACGTCGGAAAGACTCCAATCCATTTGGCGCTCAAGCCGGACGGCGGCGAGATCTTCGTCAGTAACTTCGATAACGGAACTTTTTCCGAGATAGCCACGCAAGCGAACGAGGTTGGCGGAAGTTATCTGATCGGCACCAACCCGGTGCGCGGGCTTGTAGGCTCGGACAACGCGACTCTTTACGTCAGCAATTTTGGTTCGGATACGGTTGTTTTATACGACATCACGATCAATCGGCTACTGGCGAGTATTCACGTGGGCAGCAAGCCGGAGTCGATGGTGCTATCGCCGAATCAGTATTATCTTTTCGTCGCAGATACCCGCTCCGGCGATGTCGCTGTCGTCCGCACTCAAGTGCGCGCGCTGTTCACGATGATTCCGGTGGGCAGCAAACCGAATGCGATGGTGCTGAAGGCTTTTGCGGTGAGGAAATAGCTAGATCCACGTAGTCTTTCGATACTCCGCATACTCGGCGCCAAACTTTCCTTCGAGAACTCTCTCCTCCGCCCGCGCCCTCATCACTTGCACGGGAATCAGAATAGCCAAGACCACGAGCAAGATCGGCATATTGATGTAGAGAATCAGGCCGAGAAACATCAACAATCCGAAAACGTACACGGGATGACGCACCTTCGAATAGATGCCGTGCTTGATCACCTTCTTGGCTTGCGGCGTAATGGAGAAAGAATTGCCCAGCTGCAATCGTGCTAGCGTGAGAATCGCGAACGAGAGCACGAAGATGACCAGTCCTGCTACTCGCATCGGGGTCCAGGGCGGATGCCAAAACAGACCCACTAAGATCATCAGCGGGAGAATCGGGGCGAGCATCACGAATCTTGCGCCTGCATCCATGGGCGGGAGTGTAGCGTAAAGGGAGATGCGGGGCCAATCTTATTGCAAGTCATGCATCTAATCAGAACGTAAAGAAATTCGCAGCCTGCCGAGGTTGTGAATCATGTGGAACAAAGTTGTTGTATACCTAACTTTCGCAATCCTTGTCTCGTCAGGGCTGGGATGCAATGGCACCTTCCTTTGTGTGAGCAGCACACCGGTGCCAGGCGTCTTTTCGATTTCGCCGAACCCCATTTCTGCTTTCGATTTTCAATCGGGTGGCTTTCTCATCATCAGCGGGACAAATTTCGTTCCTGCATCAGTAGTAATCGTGAACGGAATCAATCATCCCACTGTTTTTGTGAATGACGGGGAACTGAGAGTCTCCCTATTGCCGGTCGACATCCAACCGGGCGACCTCAACTTCGCAGTGAGCAATCCGCGCACCTTCGGTGGTGGATTGTTCTGCGGGAACGGTGGAGTGAGCGGATCCGTGATCTTGCTCATCAACGATTGATCCGCGCCAGAAGAAAAAGCCCAGCTCTGGGCTGGGCTTTCACATTCGAAGTTAAACCTTAAAGTTACACTGAAGCTTTCGCGCAGAACTTATCAAAAGCATTGACCAGATCGGCAGCAATGGAACCAGCGTCACGCGACTCGATCTGATATCGCTCCATCATGTAGACCAGCTTGCCATCGCGCAAAATACCGATGCTTGGGGACGATGGTTGGTATCCCGTGAATAAGGAGCGGGCCTTTTCTGTGGCATCGCGGTCCTGCCCGGCGAAGACAGTGATCGCTTTTTCCGGTAACGTGGAGTGCTGCATGGCGCGGCCAACGGCCGGACGCATCTTCCCTGCTGCGCATCCGCAGACGGAATTCACTACCACCATGAGCGTGCCGCCGCTGGTTGCGGCCTTTTCCACATCTGCCGCAGTCCGCGTCTCGGCAATGCCAAAGCGGGTTAGCTCTTCACGCATGGGTGCAATCATCGGTTCGGGGTACATGTATTTGGAATCTCCTTCTTGACTATGCCAATTATATAAGAACCTAGATGAAAGAGGCGGGAAGATAGATTCATCCTCCCGCCTCATAGTTTAGTGTGGCGATCTAGAAGTGGAAGCCCAAATCCACCGTCAGTGTGCGAGGCGTAACGAAGTGCGTTCCGCTGAAGGTGGACAGGAAGTTATACAGCGCCACTTTGTTGGTCACGTTGATGGCGGTAAAGCCAAGACTCCACTTGTAACGGTCGCCGCGGAAGAGATTGTCCTCCTTGACGCTGAGGTCAAAGAGGTTGCGGGGAGCCACTCGCGCGGGATTATGATCGTCATTTTGCGTTCCGGGAGCAGGAATGGAGAGCCGCGTCGATCCGTACAAGTTCGGCGCGCAAGTGGTCAGGGGAGCAGCAAGCGTTGGCACTTGACTCCCGCAGAATAGGCCGGCTTGCATCTGCTGATCGGCTGTCAATCCGGTCAGATCTACCGGCGTTGTGGTATCCGTCGCAAAGGGAACGGCGCCGGCAACCAGGCCGCTGTCAAATCGCCAATTGACTGCGAACCACGGGCCGGTCTTCCAAGGTTGATACTGCACGTGTGTCGTTTGGTTGAACTTCTGGTCGTGGTCGATTCGGAACGGCGGCCCGACGGCGGCCAAGTCCGTGCCCAATCCGCCAACCTGCGGCTGGAAGAAGCGGGCGTTCACATGTCCCATCACGACGAATGCCGTGAAACCATGCGTCTCCGGCATGCTCACGCGAACCGAAGCGCCACTGATCTTGGAGTTGTGCCACGCAATCGGGAAGAAGACGGGCGTATTCAGAAAATCGCTGAAGTCGTATGCATTGCGCGTGAACTTCCACTGGTAATCAGCATCGACGATGAGGTGTTTTCCGAGCGCCTGCTGGAAGCCTGCATTGAACTGGTTCCGCTGTCCGGGACGAATGATCGATTCGCCAGTGGTACCGAATAGTGCGCTGATCACAGGATTGGCGCCGGTTGTGCTGGCCAGCACCAGGTTTTCATTGAATGGAGTCTCCATGACTCTGGCATAGGAGAGACGCAGGACGGTGTGGCTTGGCTTGATGTTGTAAGCGATTCCCACGCGTGGTTCCGGCTGTATGTCGGTGGCGATTCCACGATAGATATCAGCACGCATTCCCAAGTTGAGAGTCAGGTCGCCCATCGTAATGGCATCCTGAAGGTACATTCCAACCTCCTTGATGTCCGCCTTACCATGGAATCCGAAGTTCGTTCCACCCCGAGTGAGATCGAACGGTAAAAGTTCCGGCGTGAAGGCCGGATTGGCGGTCAACGCACCCGCGCATAGTGCAGGATCGGTAGGAGTCGCGCTTGGATCAGGACTTCCGGATGCATCCAGGCAGGCTGCATTCACCGTTGGATCAGTAATTCCAAATGCGAAATTCTCCGTCAGCAATGTGTGCTGGAAGGTGATGCCTCCCTTGATGTTGTGCTTGCCTTTTACGTAGGAGAGATCAGCCTTGATCCCGGCATTCAAAAGTCTCCGTTTTTGCGACAGCGTCTCCGGCTGGTCCGCAAATGGATCATTGCTGGGGTAATAGTTAAAGTCATCATGCCGCACGAAAGCGCCGACGGCGAGCAACGTGGACGGGCTGAACAAGTGCGTCCAACTCGGGGCAATGTTGTAGGTCACAATCTGTGCGCGCTGGTCCTGATTTACCGCCTGTGCGTCAAACGAATTCGGCTGCTGGAACCAAGACCGGGTAAATCCGAGATTCAAGTGTACGGTGTCTTTGTCTGACATCTGGACATCGAAGCGGTCAAACAGGTTTTGTTCGTTGCCCTTCGAATGGATCACCTGGAATTCCGGTGGATCCAGAAACCTGCCCGTATTCAAACCACTTGCCGAAACGAAATTGCCCCACTTGTCGCTGCCAAAGGCGACATCAGCGCCGGCAGTTGCGGTGCCAAACGTACCGTAGGACGTTGTGATGCTGCCGGTGGGCTGTTTTTGTCCAAGTCCGGAGCGCGTCGTTACATTGATCACCAGGCTGGTCTTGCCGCCGTATTCAGCAGGCGGCGCGCCAGAGATTACTTCCAGCGACTGAATGGAATCGACAGGGATCTGGTTGGAGAACACTTTGCTCTGCTGGTCCGTGATCGGTTGGCCGTCCACGGAGAAGGAATTTTCCGCGTGATCGCCGAGTCCGTGAAAGAGACCGTTGGAGTCTGCCACCACGCCCGGCGACGCCAGAGTCACAAGCGAGCTCACGGAAGACGATTGGCTCTCCAGCGGAAGCTTCTCAAACAGACCACGGTCGATGTCGGTGTGAAACGTGGGATCGTTCTCCAGCATCTCGCCCTCGCCCTTCACCTCTACGGTGGTGCTGGCGCCGGCGATGCTGAGATTGACGGTTACTTGTGAAGGGATCGAACCCTTGACGTCAACCACCTGCTTATTTGGCGCGAATCCCGCCGCCGTTACTGAGATCTGATACGGGTTCTCCGGAAGATTGTGGAATGTGAAAGTCCCCTCCGCTCCCGAAGTGATCTCGCGATGATAACCGCTCACACGATTGTTTATTTCAACCTTGGCATTCGGCACTGCAGAGCCATTGGAATCGACTACTTTCCCCTGAACGCTGCCTCCGCCACCTATGTTCTGTGCGGCGGATGCTTCATAGCTAAAGACAAATATCACGGCTAAAAACAATATGAATAACAGGAACGGCTTGAATCGAACGTGCATCGGTGTCCTCCATGATGGACCGGTGGTTTAGCAATTATTTTCTTGGGGTGAAAATGGAAGCTGCTAAACCGAGGGAGGCGGACGGACGGAGAGAGAGAACGGCAGCACCACAGAAGATGCTGCTACTACGTTGGGCATTGCCACTGTAATAGCCAGTGGTCTTGAAAATGACAGTTGGAAGGTTGTGGCAGTCTTGCCCGGCGAATGGTGTGCTGCCAGACAAATTGTGCAATCCGCTGAACTCTTAACCGTTGCGTGCGAGTGTGACACTTCCGCAATAGCGGTGACACTGATCAACACTATGCACGCGATAGCTACATACCGTCGAACCAGGGTACAACCACGGCTTGCAGAAACGAGATTCATCGGAAGTTTATTTATACCACGGAATGAACCCCCGATTTCCCAATCAGTTGCACATCCGGTGTTGTTCTTTTGGTACTCACTAATCCAAGAAATCAGAGGTCAACTGATGCAAGTAAGAGTTTCGGGGGCTAATCCTCCGACGTTGGAACGGGAACGCAGTCCTTGCAATCGCGGCAGAAAGAATGGTTCATCGTGTGAGCAACGATGACAAAGAAGCTGCCACACATGGTGATCCCCGTTTCCCAGACGTGAGTCAGAGAATCCCCAAAGAAAACTGCGCCAACAATGATCGCCATACCCGTGATCAAAGGAAGCAGAACGATGGGTCGCCGATGCCGCTTCAGCCCTGAGCGGAACGCGATGGCTCCCACGCTGATCACAGCCAGCGCAATCACCCGGTGGACCTTTTCACTTCCGGGTATCGAATGCGCAAACACCGGTAGGAACGCGATCACCAATGGGGTCGCAATGCAATGAATGGCACAGGCTAAAGAAACCCCGATGCCCACGTAGTCAAGATTTCTGGTTGAGACGTTCTCGGATTGCAAGTACGTTGCTCCTTCAGTGGATGGAATCGGAGATTCTACATACAACTTATTTGTCTGTCACTTTGATGGATTAGCGAAGCTGCAAAATGGCGATGGCCTTTTGACATTTGCCCGTATACCCACCCCCAGTATATTCTTTCCTTGATATGGCACACACCGTTCGTGACAAGAAGAAGCTCTTGAACCGCGTCCGCAGACTCCGGGGACAGATTGAAGCCGTGGAACGACTGCTCGAATCCGAAGTGGAATGCTCTGACGTCCTTCAGCAGATTGCCGCTTGCCGGGGATCGATCAATGGGCTCATGGCCGAGGTGTTGGAGGGGCATATCCGATGCCATATCGCCGAGCCCAAACAGAAGCCCCGGGCCAAGGCAGTAGAAGAACTGATTGGTATCACCAAGTCATATTTGAAATAGCAGAATCGAGAAACGTCATGGCGAGTAACCAGCTGACGGTGCACACGAACGGCGCAACACACGAACACAAGCATCCCGAAGCGCACGACCAAGAGCTGCACGATCACGGATTTGAATGGGAAGAAGCCGTTCGGATCGGCCTGGTCGCGTTGGCCGCGGGGTTGGTTTGGTTTCGGGTCTGGGAGCCATTTGCGAAGATCAGCGTGATCGGTGTCGTCGGGACGCTCATCGGTATTTATCCGATCTTGAAAGAGGCCGCCGAGAACGTGATGGAGCGCCGGATGACCATGGAACTCTCCATGACCATCGCGATTCTTGCCGCGCTCGCCATCGGGCAATTCTTTACCGCATTGGTCATCGTTCTATTCGTGCTCATTGCCGAGGTACTGGAAGGCTTGACTGTTCGCCGAGGCAGGACAGCGATCAAACAACTGTTGGACTTTCTCCCGCGCGAGGTCACCGTGCGCAGAAGCGGCGCAACGGTGCGTACTACTGCTGAGACCATCATTGCCGGAGAGATCGTTGAGGTGAATCCGGGCGGAAGGATTCCTGTAGATGGGATCGTGACGGGCGGCAACTCTTTTGTTGATCAGTCCACCATCACCGGTGAATCGATGCCGGCAGAAAAGATCGCGGGTGCGCAAGTTTACGCCGGCACAATGAATCAATCCGGCGCTCTGCAGATCCAAGTCACCGGGATCGGACGAGACACGGCATTCGGCCGCATCGTGCAAGCGGTGGAGCAGGCGGAGCGCTCTCGCGCGCCCATTCAAAAGACCGCAGATAAGCTTGCCGGCTATCTCGTTTGGTTTGCGCTGGGCTGCGCCGCGCTCACGTTCGTCATTACCCGAAATCTGACCTCGACTATTTCCGTGATCATTGTCGCCGGCGCTTGCGGTATCGCCGCAGGTACGCCGCTGGCTATCCTGGGCGGCATCGGACGTGCGGCGCGCCAAGGGGCGATCATCAAAGGTGGGCTTTACCTCGAAGCGCTGAGTTCCGTTCAGATAGTAGTCTTCGACAAAACCGGCACGCTCACATTCGGTGATCCTGAAGTTGCAGCAGTGGTTCCCGCGGATGGTCGGACCGAACAGGAAGTTCTGACCTTTGCTGCCATTGCGGAGCGTCGTTCGGAACACCCTTTGGCTAAGGCGATCTTGAAATGTGCCATCGCCGGCAACATTGCAATCGATGAACCGGAGCAGTTCCAATATCTGCCGGGACGAGGCATCACTTGCTCGAGTGGACGCGCGCAGATCGTTGCAGGAAATCGCGGATTTCTGGAAGAACATGGGATCGCGCTGAATGGCGCTTCCTCAAACGGGATAGGCTCAGAGGTTTTTCTGGCCACGAATGGCGCCTACGTGGGTTCCATCTTGATCGCTGACCGGCTCCGTCCGGAAGCGAAGGATGCGGTCGCGGCGCTACACAAGATGGGCTTGCGCACCGCACTGCTGACGGGAGACAGCAGGCAGATTGCCGATGCGGTTGCTAAAGAGGTAGGAATCGACACCGTCTATGCAGAGGTACTTCCCCACGAAAAACAAAAGATCATTCGCGATCTGAGGAACAAGGGTGAGCGTGTCGCCATGGTAGGCGACGGCGTCAACGACGCTCCTGCGCTGATGGAAGCTACCGTGGGGATCGCGATGGGCTCGGGAACAGATGTCGCCCGTGAGAGCGCCAATATTATGCTGATCGGCAATGACCTTCTTCGCCTGGTGGAGACGGTCCAGATCGCACGCCGATGCAATCGTGTGATCATGCAGAACTTTACCGGCACATTGGCTGTGGATGCGGTCGGAGTCGCGCTCGCGGCACTTGGCATGCTAAATCCACTGTTTGCTGCCTTCATTCACGTTTCATCAGAACTCGCATTTATCCTGAACTCCGCACGGTTGCTGCCTGCTGCCAAGAAAATCGGGCAATAAGTCTGCTAGTCCCTCCTAATGTACTAGGGTGGAACTCCTCTTGCTTTGTATTGTGAAGCACTTTAATATAGTGAGGCTCGCTACTTTGCCGCGAGTTCGTGGTAGGTTAAAGCGTTTGAGGAGATTGCGTTGCGGACGTCTGTGATCAAGGGGTTGAGCCACAAGGAGCAGGAGGTCTATGACCTGCTCGATCCCCAACGCCTGCCCCATCACATCGCCATCATCATGGACGGTAACGGACGCTGGGCCAAGCGCCGCCATCTTCCCCGGATCGCCGGACACAAAAGAGGAGTGGAAGCCGTTCGAGGAACAGTGGAAACCGCCTCGCGCGTGGGCATTCCCTGGCTGACGCTGTACGCCTTTTCCGTGGAAAACTGGAAGCGCCGTCCCAAGACTGAAGTCTCTTTCCTCATGCGACTTTTGGTGACCTATCTAAAGCGCGAACTCTCCACGTTCAACGACAACAACATCCGGCTTGAGTACATTGGCAGGCGGCTCGAGCTTCCCGATGAAGTACAAGAAACGATGCAGTGGGCGCAGGATGCGACGGCAAAGAACACCGGCACGGTGCTGACGCTTGCCCTGAATTACGGCGCGCGCTCGGAACTCGCCGACGCGTTCAACTCTATAGTCGACGCGGCCGCCAAGAACGGCGGGCTCGAACACCTGCGCAAGCAACTAATCGACGAAGAGACCATCGGTAAGCACCTCTACACATCGCATCTGCCGGATCCCGACCTGGTCATCCGCACTAGTGGCGAGATGCGATTGAGCAACTTCCTGCTATGGCAGTTGGCCTACTCGGAAATTTACGTCACTGAGACTTTGTGGCCGGATTTCAGCGGTAAGCACCTGCTGGAGGCCATCGCAGACTTTCAAAAACGGGAACGTCGCTTCGGCGGCCTCGCCGAACACTCCGCATAGCAGCCCATCCAGCTTCGCTGAACTCCGATGTAGGATGTAGCATCCCATTACCCGCAATAGACACTTGGGAGCAATTACGATGAAACGCATCCTCACAGCTGTGGTCCTGATTCCATTGGTGCTGCTGCTTTTATTCAAAGCACCACCTTGGTTGCTGCCGCTAGTACTGGCAGTAATAGCGTTGGCGGCAACACACGAATACTTCAACATCGTTGAAGGGCACGGGATAAAGCCATTCCGGGCGTTGACAATGGTGTTGATTGCTTTCCTTTTCCTTCCCGTAACATTGCCAGGTTTAAGTGCTCCTCAATCACAGTTGCTGGTGCTTGCCAAGTACGCAGCAGTGGCCCTCGCTCCGTTCGTTCTGCTTGCGCTTGGACTCAGTCGTGAGTCTCTATCCACGGCGCTTCCCGGTGCCGCAGCTTCGTATTTCGCAATTCCCTACATCGCGTTGGGACTTTTCGCTGTCGGCTTGCCCATCTGGTTCTTCCCCGCAGGCACGATCTTGGTCTTCTACCTGTTGATCGTCGTCTG
Source organism: Candidatus Angelobacter sp. (assembly GCA_025462835.1). GTDB lineage: Bacteria > Acidobacteriota > Terriglobia > Terriglobales > Acidobacteriaceae > JAICLA01. The sequence continues at coordinate 24,893 of JAOAPH010000178.1, forward strand.
GAGCGGCGATATCTTTGCTTACTACGTTGGAAAGACCATCGGCAAACATAAGCTCGCGCCACGAGTGAGCCCGGGCAAGACTTTGGAGGGTACAGTCGCATCGCTCGTTGGTGCTGCGGTTATCGGCTGCTTGATCTTGCGACACCTGCCCGCAGTTTTCATCGGGCTTTCAAAGATAGGACTGGTTCCACCCATTAGCGTTTTCGGTGGCGTGCCGCCATTTAGTACGCCTTCCCTGCTCATAGCCGTTATCGTTTCATTGGTCATCAACGCTGCCGCTCAGGTCGGCGACTTGGTTGAATCGATGATCAAGCGCGGAGCAAACGTTAAAGACTCCGGAGGCCTGCTTCCCGGTCACGGCGGCGTTCTCGACCGCATCGACGCCCTGCTTTTTGCCGCTCCAATCGCCGTGCTAACATTTGCACTCACCGGCTTACATCGGCTCATTAAATGAAGCGCATCGCCATTCTCGGCTCTACCGGGTCCATCGGTAATTCCACGCTCAGTATTTGCGAGAGCTATCCTGAACGGTTCTCCGTCGCTACGATGGCTGCGGGAAGCAATATCGATTCCGCTTTCGCGCAATGCCTACGATGGAAGCCCAAGGTGATCTCCGTTGCCGCGGAATCCCATGCCGAGGCACTCCGTGCTCGCCTGACTTCCGCAGGGTTGGAAACGATCGAAGTGGTGCACGGCGCTCCCGGAACGGTGCGCGTGGCCACGCATCCTGAAGTCGATTTCGTTGTGAGCGCCATTGTCGGAGTTGCTGGACTCGAAGCAACATACGAGGCCGTGAAAGCTGGAAAAAGCATCGGGCTGGCGAACAAGGAATGTCTCGTCGCAGCCGGTGAGCTCATCACCGCGGAAGCCCGGCGCCAGGGAAAGCCGCTCTTACCCATCGACAGCGAACACAATGCTGTTCACCAGTGCATGCGCGGCGGCCGAATGGATGAGGTCAGCACGGTCTGGCTTACGGCCTCCGGCGGCCCGTTTCTGCATACTCCCAAGGCGGATTTCGAAAACATCACCGTGGAGCAGGCTCTCAACCATCCCACATGGAAGATGGGGCGCCGGATCACCATCGATTCCGCTACTCTGATGAACAAGGGATTCGAAGTCATTGAAGCCTGCCGCTTGTTCAACATTCCTCCGGCGCAGGTCAAAGTCATTGTTCATCCGCAGTCCACGATCCACTCGTTGGTGGAGTTTGTGGACGGCAGCATCCTTGCGCAGCTTTCAGTCACTGATATGCGCCTGCCTATCCTCTACGCGCTCACCTATCCCGATCGCATCGAGTCTGACCTGAAATTCAATGTACTCGACCTGAAGCGGCTGGATTTCGCGGCTCCGGACCTGGACAAGTTCCCTTGCCTGCGGCTCGCTTACGAAGCTGCCGAAGCCGGAGGTACTAAGTCGATTGCCCTGAATGCCGCGGACGAAGTTGCCGTAGCGGCGTTTCTAGAGGGGCAAATCGGATTTTCTGACATCCACTTCACAATAAAAACCGTACTTGATGAAACTAGTACCAAGCATCCCGAATCTATAGGTAAGGTGCTTTTGTGCGATGCTCAGGCGCGCCAGTTGGCGAAAGAAGTGATCGTGCGTAAAGGTACCCGGAGCGTTACGAAAGTTCTTGCGCACTAAAACATTTTTGACTGCCTGCCCGATGAATCATTTAAAGTAGGCATACATCCCAGAAGGTCTCATTTTTGTAACTAACATGGTTAATTTCCTCATAGCAGTTGCCTCCATGGCGTTCGTACTCGGAATCATGATCGTGATTCACGAGCTAGGCCATCATCTTGTCGCCAAATTCTTCGGTGTTCGTGTAGAGACATTCTCGGTCGGATTCGGTAAGCGGCTTCTCGGCTTCAAGCTAGGCGGTACCGACTATCGCCTCAGCGCCCTGCCGCTCGGCGGTTACGTCAAAATGGCGGGTGAGAATCCGATGGAGCAGCGCACCGGAGATCCGGGCGAGTTCATGTCACATCCTCGCTGGCAGCGCATTCTCATCGCTCTGGCAGGACCAGCGATGAACATCATCCTCGCCATCGGCCTCTTGACCGCCGTCTTCATGATCAAGTACGACCACCTGGTCTGGCTGGACAAGCCGGCTAAGATTAGCTTCGTCGACAAGGACAGTGCCGCAGAGCGCGCCGGCATTCAGCCCGGCGACCTCATCACGCGCGTCAACAACACTCAAAATCCCACGTGGGAAGACGTCACCATCCAAACGATGCTCAGCACGCGCGAGCCGGTTAGCCTCGCAATCGATCGCAACGGAAAGACGCTGACGCTTAGTCTCAGGCCTGAGCCAGCAGGTCCTAACGAATTAGGCACCACTGGTTTGGGACCGCAACAGCCGATCCTGGTCACGACTCTCGAACCCGACATGCCCTTGGCCAAAGCCGGCGTGAAGCTTGGAGACGAGATCACGGCACTCAACGGCAAGCACTTCGATGCCGTTCCGCCCATCCAGGACTTTCTCGCGCAAAACAATGGCGCTCCCGTTGAACTCACTATCAATCGTGCAGGCAGCGAATTCAAGACCACAGTGACGCCGGTGATATCTGAGAACGGCGGCACCAAGCGATTCCGTTTAGGTTTTGCTTCAATGCCGGTTGAGCATCAGAAGCTGCCCTTTGCGCAAGCCTTAAATCGTTCGCTAGAACAAAACAAGAAGTTCGCTTTCCTTCTCGTCGAACTGGTCCAGAAGATGGCGGAGCGCAAGGTTTCGATGAAGCAGATTGACGGCCCCATAGGCATCGCGCGGGTCGCCGGAGAGGCTGCCCGCGAAGAAGGCTGGACTCCGTTGATGAACCTGATGGCGGCCATCAGCTTGAACCTGGGAATCTTCAACTTGATGCCGATCCCCATCCTCGATGGTGGACTGATCCTGCTTACCTTGATTGAAAGCGTGATACGCCGCGATATCGACCAGCGAATCAAAGAACGCATTTACCAGACTGCCTTCGTCTTCCTGGTGCTGTTTGCAGTGGCAGTGGTTTACAACGATGTAACCAAGCTGCCGGTATTCTCCAAATACCTGCCCTGATCACGGCGAACATTTCAAGCCTGACACCCGGATTCGTCCGGGTGTTTTGTTTTGCGCGCGCCTTGCCCGGGAGCGATTCGGACTCTACGTTTGCCGTAGCAGCCAAACTTCTTGGCGATCCGTGCTGACATCTAAGGCACGTCATGGGTTTTCTCCTCTTGCGTTATGCGGAGAAACCAGCCAGAATATAGATGGGTCTGAGGCGTGGGTCAGTCCACCTTTTGGATTAGCCCCGACATCTGTTAAAGCAGATGCCGGGGCGCTTACTTAATCGGTTACAGTGGCGGTGGAGGCATTTGCCCATCACCCCCTTTCTTGCCGCTCTGCGTCTCGACACGCAGGGCGGTTTGCTTTTGCAGCAGCAAAGTCATTTCTTCCTGCCAAGGTCGCGCAATCCCGACAATGTCGAAATCCTGTAGGACGGTACGGGAGAGGCAAGATCGGCGGCAGTGAACTTCCACTGATAAGCGGGCTTGTCGCTGTCACCGCGAGTACCCACAAACTTAATGTCCTTGTCTATGAGGCGCTTTATCACAGAGTGAATGGAAGCCATGACGTTTCCATACTTGGTGATGTCATAGCCCATCGCTTGCAACTCATCTCGCACTTCCAAGGCAGTGAAGTTCTTGCTGGGGAGGGCGGACTTGAAAACGTTGCGAACGGCATCGGTGAGTCCGATCTCATCTTCCGCAACGAACTCTTCACCCAACATTCGCGCGAGCCCAAGGGCTGTTTGTTGAAGCCCAGCAATCTCAGCTTCCAGGCCTTCGACTGTGCGCATGGACTCACCAAGTTCCTGCCGCTTGGCAGCGATGTCAGTCTTTACCTGTTTGAAAATCTGCTTGTAGTCAGTAGCCATAACAAGGGGAATTATACAGATGCCTAAATCAAAAGCAACAACTACTTTAGACAATGGTGAAATAACGTATAAACGCGTTTTGAATCAGCTAGTTAAAGATGGTGCCGATAAAATAGAGGAGGCAAAAGGTAGGGTGGGCGAACTTGAAACTGCTAAGAGCGTCTTTCAGTTGAACGCAAAAAAAGGGATGCCGATTCCCGGATCTATGCGGGAAGAGCGATGAATCTCACGGGGTTTGGGGAAGGGACAATTACGAAGGCGGATCGTGTGCGCGAAGCTATTGCGACATTCAGGGCGGAGAAGTCAGCAGCAACACAGAATTAAGACACTACGGGCGATTCCGCTTAGTTCTTTCGAGCCTGCTCTGCATGGTAAAATTGGGCAGTCCTCATGGCCATAATCACTCGTAGAAAAACGCCAACCGTACGCATTGGCAACGTCCTGGTCGGAAGCAGTGCACCGATTGTGGTGCAGTCGATGACCAACACCGATACCGCCGACATCCCTGGCAGCATCAAGCAGATTGCCGCACTTGCGCGGGCCGGATCAGAGCTCGTCCGCGTTACCGTGAACAATGATGCCGCAGCGCAGGCCGTGCCCCACATCGTGGAAGGCCTCGCGAAAATGGGGATCAACACTCCCATCATCGGCGACTTCCACTACAACGGCCATCTCCTCCTGAAGAAGTACCCTGCTTGCGCGCAAGCTCTGGCCAAGTACCGCATCAATCCCGGCAACTGCAGCATCGGAAAGAAGGACGACGAAAATTTCCGCACCATGATCGAAGTCGCGGTCGAGAACCAGCGTCCCGTCCGCATCGGTGTCAATTGGGGATCGCTCGATCAGGCGCTGCTGACGAAGATGATGGACGAGAACAGCCGTCTCGCGGAACCCAAAGACGCACGCGACGTGATGATGGAAGCGATGGTGGTAAGCGCGCTCAACTCCGCCGACCTCGCGCTCAAATACGGATTGCGCAAAGACCAGATCATCCTCAGCGGAAAAGTGAGCGGCGTGCAGGACTTGATCGATGTCTATCGCGAACTGGCGAAGCGCTGCGATTACGTATTGCACCTGGGACTTACCGAAGCCGGCATGGGAGCAAAGGGAATTATTGCCAGCTCCGCCGCGCTTGCGTTGGCGTTGCAGGAAGGCATCGGCGACACCATCCGCGTATCCCTCACGCCCGCTCCGAATGGCGACCGCACAGAAGAAGTCACGGTCGCGCAACAGATATTGCAGTCACTCGGCATCCGCAGTTTCACCCCGCAAGTCACAGCATGTCCGGGATGCGGACGCACCACCAGCACCTTCTTTCAAGAGATGGCGGAAAAGATCCAGAGTTACACCCGCAAGCAGATGCCGGTCTGGAAAGAGACTTACACTGGCGTGGAAGAGATGAAGCTGGCGGTGATGGGTTGCATCGTTAATGGCCCTGGTGAATCGAAGCACGCCAACATCGGGATATCGCTGCCGGGAACTTTCGAAGAACCGAAGGCGCCGGTCTATGTCGACGGCCGCCTGTTTGTTACGCTGAAGGGCGACAACATTGTCCCCGAGTTCATCAAGATCCTGGACGAATATGTGGACTCACATTACAGCGCCAACAAAAAAGAAGCTCAGGAAGTTGCAGTGAAGGCGTAAATTTTTGGAAGTTTGTTCTCGGCCCGCGCAAGAAAGAATGCACGGGTTTTTCTTTGCGCGCGACTGGGAAGCCCACGAGGTCGCCAGCTTCCCAGCTGTCTACAGTGCAAACTTCAAGATGGCAACGCCGGCAAACAACCACACTGTGAACACCACCGTGGTGAGGCCCATGCGTAACATGCCGTTATCAAGGTAATCGTTGTACTTCGCGTCCATCAGGTTCTCTATTTTTGCTGTGATGCTGCTCATTTTCTTTCTCCTTAGAATCAATCCTTGTTCACCCTATAAGACGGGGCAAATGGATCTTGGTTAGCGTCCTGAATATCTTTTCCCATCTGCCTGCTCATGACAAGATTACGAAGGTAACGGGGGATTAGTTCCGTAGATTCTGCTAAGCAGCGATGGATTCGAGCACGGGATAGCTTCTGGCGAGGCTTTCCGGAATCGGGACTTTGTCGTCGCCGCTGAGCATGCTCTTGAGTTGCAACGCATTCACAGCAGCTTGGCCTCGGAAATGGTTGTTGGCGACGACGAATGTCTTTTCCGCTTTCGCCGCCAGGGTAGTGATCCTTTGCTTCCAACCTCGCAGTTCATTTTCCGTGTAGAGATAGTTGTACCGGTCGTCGCGATTGTCAGACTGAAACCATTGGTCGTAATTCCGCCCATGCAAGCGGACATACCCGATGTTCGACGTCACATGCTCGGTCCCACGCAGCGACTTGCCTAGGTGCGGCTGGTCGATATTGCAGAACGCGACGCCCTTCTCAGCGAAGTACCGCAAGATGCCCTCATTGTTCCAGCTTGCATGACGGACCTCGACCACGTTCGGATACGCGGCAAATCTCTGGAGCAGCGTGCCTAGGTACTCACGGTTCTCATCCGTGTTCTTGAATGAGATGGGAAACTGGATGACCAACGCTCCCAGCCGCTCTTCTTCCATCAGCGAATCGAGCCCTGCTTTTGCCAGCGCCTCATCTTCAGCAGTAGCGTTGATCGTCTGCGCTGAGGTGGATTGCACCACCGCGACAGGCGAATGCGTGAATGCGCGATTCAGTTTCGCTGTGAACATAAAGCGCGGATTCACCGCCACGGCCTTTCTGCTCCACAGAGTTCCCCACTCCGGCTTGATGTGTCCGTAGAAAGAAGTGTTGATCTCAACCATGTCAAAGAATTGCGCGAGATATTCCAGCGGATGCTGAGAGCGCTTAGTTTTCGCAGGGTAAACCGTGCCTTGCCAGTCCTTGTAAGACCAACCAGCAGTTCCGACATAAATATTTTCTGACATTGCGATGCTCAGTACACCACGCCGAACCAGTATGTCCCGCCGGGATAACGCTCAGTTGCCATATAGCAACTGCCCACGTTGAGCGATGTGAGACTTGGGCTGGCGATCACGTTAATCAAGCTTCGCGGCATCTCTTCCGGTTCGCTGGCAGTGAAGGCAATGGTCCCCCGCGCTGCCCTGTCTGCCGGCAGAAGGTTTGAGTCGAGAACATCCCGCTTAGCCATGCCGCAAATTGCCGTCTGCAATCCCGCCGAGGCGATCACTCTTACCGGAGCCATTCCCTTCGACGCGCGGAGTTGGTTGACGGCCTTCGCAAGCCGATTTTCCGCGGTGGCCTTATTGTCCTCACTGGTAACGTGCGCGAAATTCTGCGTCGCGTAATAGACATTACCCGCCTTCAACACTCCAATGCCGATAGAGTTGTATTGCGGATTGAGGATGTTCTTGCGGTGCCCCTCAGAGTGCATCCATCCCGGATGCAGGTCATCGGGATTCGTTGCGTACGCCACATTCTCCGCCGACGAATTGAAGCGCAGTCCCGTCGCCGCGACCCTTTGCAGCAAGACTGGCTCGCCGTTAGCCTGGTGCGTGAGCGAGTGTGCCGATTTCATGCGTTGGGTGTGTTTCCGCGCCGATTGCATCAGTTTGTCATTCCACTTCAACTCCGGAAGTCCCCGACTGGCACGCTCATGGTTGACTTGGTCGAATAGTGAGCGCTCGATTCGGGGATCGAAATCATCCGCCTCAGCAGCACTTGAACAAATAACGAGCACCGCGCAAACGATCCCGACCGCAACGAGCCTTCTCACCATCCGATGACATACCTCACCAACGTGATCGGAAATTGCGTTCCCACGGAGAACGGCGAGTTTGCGAGCGCACTCATTGCCGCATTCGTTGAAGCCGCAACGTGGGAAACCGCGCCGTGGCTCCATGACCAATTGGCAACAGCCGTCAACGCCCACAACGTCATCCCTAATCCCCAGAGCGCGCACAGCACGAATATCAACAACCGTTCGAATTGCGCACGCATCTCGTCGCGGCTTCCCCGCCTGTTGTAAGATGCCGCGGGAAACGCCATCATCTTCCCGTGCGGCTTCGCCTCAGCGGATTCAACGCGCTCTGCTGCATTTCGTGTTGCCATTTTCTTTCTCCGTCCTTGCCGTCAGACTACTGTTGTGCGCTCTGGCCGTGACGGCTCTTGATCTCTTGAAGCAGCCGCTCGACCTCATCTTCTTTTTCCATCCGCGCGAATTTGTCATCGAGCGAATCGCTGCCCACCATCTCCGCCTTCGCCTGGCTCACGGCATCGTTGCGCATGACTTTGTTTTTCATGCGATCGAAGCCGGCCGCAGACGATGCATCCGTAATCTTCAGATGAGCATCTGTTGCCTTGCCGACGACGCGGGCGCGGCGCTGCTGCGCAATCAAGAGGTCGCTGCGATTCTGCGCCTCGGCAAGTTTCTGCTCCAGCTTGCTCAGCGCCGATTTCAAGTTTTCAACTTGGGTCTTCTGGTCGGCCACCTGCTGCGTAAAGCTCTCCGACATCTGTTTGTAGCTGATCGACCGCTCGATCGCACCTCGGGCCATGTCGTCCTGCTTCTTACTTACGGCCAGCTCCGCTTTGCGCTGCCACTCAGCCACCTTCTCTTCGTTCTCCTTCTGCTTCTTTTCGAGGAGATGCTGGTCAGCGATTGCGATCGCCACTTGCGTCTTCACCTGGAGAAGCTGGTTCTCCATGTCGAGGATGATCTGCTTGATCACCTTCTCCGGCTCTTCCGCCTTGTCGATAAGGTCGTTCAGATTGGCCCGTACCAATGTTGCTACACGCTCAAGTAATGCCATTTTCGTACTCCCTTCATCCATTCATTTCTGCGGCTGTGACGCCGCAATTCACTTGCTTCCGATCTGTTTCTGCTTCTGCTGCGCTTTCTCCAGCTGAACTCCCAGCAACACGCCTACCACCACTCCGGCCGCGACACCGATTGCAACCATATGCATTGCAATACCGAATGCAGCTCCCAGAGCTATTCCGATCCCCATTCCGGCCGCAAACTTCGTTTTTGTTCTCACTATCTTTCTCCACTTTTGAAATGCCAGCTCTCAGGCCAAGCATCGCCTGAGAGCTGTCGATACTGGTTACTTGCCTGCGCCGGCACCCTTACTGCCGCCATCGCCGTCAAGCTTTGGTGACGTTCGCATCTGTTTCACGTTTGAGAGCAAGTCAGACATCTTCATCCCCGACAGCGCCTCAAACAGCGCCGGCACTTGCGCGGCCATCATCGCCATGTCACCGGTGATCTTGTTTGCTCCGGCAGCATGGCCGTCACCGGTCGAGACGATCGTGATCTTGTCGATCTGCGATAACGGTGCCGACATCGCTCGCACGATTTCTGGCAAGCTGCTAATCAGCTTGTCCACGACGGCAGCCTGGTTGTACTCCTGATACGCTTCAGCCTTGATATTCATTGCCTTGGCTTCCGCCTCGCCTTTCTTGAAGATGATCTCGGCTTCGGCTTCGCCCTGCGCACGGATCGCAGATGCCCGGCCCTCGGCTTCCGATATCTGCCGTTGACGTTCGGCGCTGGCCAACTGTTCAATTCGCTGACGCTCGATCTCCGCGCCTTTCAGGACGGTTGCGATGAGTTCCTTTTCATGACGCAGGATTTCAGCTTCCTGCACCTTGATCTGCTGTTCTTTCTCGATCTGCTGGACCTTGACCGATTCTGCAACCACGACCTGTTGCTGAATGTTGGTCTGGATCTCATAGGCCTTATCCGCCTGCGCTTGCTGCTTCTTCACTGTTTCTTGATACGTGGCCTGCTTGATCTCAAGATCGCGCTGCGCTTCCGCCTGCTTGGCGAGCGAAAGTGTTTCTGCCAGCACGCGTTCCTGATCGGCATTCGCCTTTGCGATGGCAGCTTCCCGCATCGCCTGCGCACGCCTGATAGCTGTGTCACGGTCCGCTTCTGCGGTGGCAACGTCAGCATCGCGCTTGATGCGCGCTACATCGGGACGTCCCATATTCGAGATGTAGTCGTTCTTGTCGCGGACTTCCTTGATGGTGAATGAAATCACCGTCAAGCCCATTTTGTTCATGTCACCCGCACACGTTGTCCGCATGCGGTCGCCTACCATCTCAGGTTCTTTCACAATCTGCTCGACCGTGAGTTGTCCGATAATGCCGCGCAGATGGCCTTCCATCACCAGACGGATCAAGCCCTCCCGCTGTTGCGGAGTCTTGGTCAAGAACTGCTCCGCTGCGGTGTTGATAGACGTCGTGTCCGACTTCACCTTGATCTGCGCCACAGCTTCTACCGTTACCGCGACGCCTTGGGTCGTGTACAAGTCCTGTTGCGGCGCCACGTCGAATGACATCAGCTCAAGCGACAGCAGCTTTGAACTCTCCACTACCGGCCAGATCACAGTTCCTCGTCCAATCACCACCCTAGGGCCACGAAAGCCATAGACGATCAAGGCCTCGTTAGGCCCCGCTTTGCGAAACCAGGACGCAATGACGAAGAACGCAAAGAACAGTACAGCTACCAATGTCCCTATCATTATTGGTGCGGTCAGAAAATTCATACTTCCTCCTCAGGAACTCCTAAACTCATTTACGCGCGGTTCTCTGCGCGGTTGTTATCCGTTCGCGGCGTGTGAGCCGGAATCAGCAAACTCTTCCCACTTGCGCACGTAAGCAATACCGTGTTCGAAACGCGTCACCACAACTTCTTCTCCCTTGGGCATCGACGACCCGTTCTCCGTGCGTGCTCCAGCGGCGTGTCGAATCCCGCGCACCAGGTAAACGATCTCTCCGGTGCCGCCATTGCGTATAGCGCAGTCAATGGTTGCGATCACGCCCACCATCTCGTCATCCGCCGGATCCAGGCTGCCGTCATAGGACGACAACTTCGACAAGAACATGAACACGATGGCCCCTCCGAACAATCCGCCAATCAGCGAGACGACCATGCTGGCCGCCAGCCCCGCATGGAAGTTGTGCTCCATCAGATATCCCACTCCGCCGAACCATGCCAGAAAGGCCATGATGCTGGGAATGTTGAATGGAGACACCTGCGTGAAATCCACATGAAACCCATGAGCTGCGTGCCCAGCGCTTCCCGCGTGAGCGTGCGGCACATGGCCATGGTGTCCCAGATTGAAATGAAACTTGGTGGGCAGATGCAGGTGCAGGCCGCCGGCAAAAAACGAGACCAGGCTAAAAACAAATCCCACGCCAAAGCAGATCAGAAAAAAAGTTTCCAATGTCATACTCGCTCACCTCCACCATCGCTCGATGAAGAAATCCGCTCGCCGCGCGCACCCGGCTTCAGTACTTGCAACAACCGGTCCACCATATTCGGCGTTTCCAAAATCGCTCCCAGCAGCACCATGCACTTTCGCGAATCCTCGTGCCGCGCAATCTCCAGCAACGCGTGACATATCTCCGGGTCACGTGAAAATCTCTCCGCCCCTGCGATCAGCCACAGGTCGAACTTGTCTTCCTGCGTCTGCGCGTCGGATATCAACTCCGTGCTGTACCCCACCGGGTCGTCCACCAGATATCCCGGATGGACTTTGAAAAACTTCGCTAGCAGCATCCGCGTGGTGTTCGTCAAATGCGGCCGCCCGCCGCTTTCGATCTGCGACAGATATGACTGGCTGATGGTCTTCCCCAGTTCCTTCTGTACGGCGCGCGTAATCTCCTGCTGCGTCATTGCGCGGTCCAGGCCGCGCAGACTGCCTTCCACTTCCCGGAGATATTTGAGCTTTTCGCCTAGGCGCATACTTATCACAAATTGCTATATACATATTACAAATTGCAATATGTGATGTCAACAACAACTTTTTTTGACCGAACATTCCTGGCCTGGACATCATGTACTACATTATTAATGCTTGACATGATATCGCCTCCGGCACTATCTTGAACCACTCGTGATCAAGTCCTTTCGCGATGCGGAAACACGCGACTTCTGGGAGACGGGCAAGAGCAGGAACCTGCCACCTCCGAATCTTCGCTCGGTTGCAAAGAGAAAGTTACAGATGGTCGATTCGGCCAACAGGCTCGAGGACCTGAAGATTCCGCCAGGCAATAGGCTCCACAAATTAGACGGGAATCGAACTGGACAAAACGCTATACGGATCAACGATCAATTCCGCATCTGTTTCATCTGGACTGACGACAACGCCTATGACGTCGAGATTACTGATTACCACTAGGGAGGGATTATGGCTTTCGAGCGACGAAGCGCTGCAGGGTGGGCTGTCCATCCAGGAGAAGTTCTCAAACAAGAGTTTCTTGGCCCAATGAAGCTGTCGGGCTACGCGCTGTCCAAAGCCATCAAAGTCAATCCGCAGCGCATCAGTGACATTACCCTAGAGAAGACGGGGATCAGCGCGGACATGGCGGTTCTCCTGGCCAAATATTTTGGCACGACGCCAGAATTCTGGATGAATCTTCAGTCGGCTTTCGAACTGGCACAAGCACGGAAGGAATTAAAGGCAAAGATTGAAAGCATCGATCCACACGACAGCACGCGGATGAAGGCCTCTTGAACAATAGACGAAGCATGGATTCTTTGCGCGATTGGATTTAGAAACAACTACTGCAACTTCGAACAGATCGATCATAGTCCGCTGATTCGAACGGCAGCGCGCGCTGACAGCTGCCGTTCGATTATCATGTCTTACACTGACCATGGCATCTCCGGCACTCAGCCTCAGCACTGGCATCCGCACCGGCATCCGCAATGCTAGGCACAATCCGCTTGCATTCGCGGGCGTCGCAATGGTTCTGCTGTTCGTCTCGTTCGCAATCTTTGCCCCCTTCCTTGCCCCGCACGATCCCGCAGCCATCGACCTTCCCTCTCGCCTGACTCCGCCCTCCGCTTCGCATTGGTTCGGGACGGATGAACTCGGACGGGACATCCTCTCCCGCGTCATCTACGGCGCAAGGATTTCCATGCTGGTGGGCGTGGGAGTAGTCTCAGCATCATTGTTCATCGGTCTCATCATTGGGTCGATAGCAGGCTATTACGGCGGCGGTATCGATCGATTTTTTAACGTCGTGGTCATGAATGCGTTCATGTCCTTTCCAGGAATCCTGCTGGCGATAGCCTTCGTCGCCTTTCTCGGCCCGGGGATTTTCAATCTCATTCTTGCGTTGTCGCTCGGCGGGTGGGTGGGATACGCGCGCCTTATCCGCGGTCAAGTCTTGTCCACGCGCGAACGCGAATACGTCGAGGCTGCGCGCGCGCTGGGCGCAAGCGATTGGCGCATCATCACGCGGCACATCTTGCCCAATATTATTCAGCCGGTGATCGTGCAAGCGGCAATCGGCATGGCCGGAGCTGTTTTGGCCGAGGCGACGATGAGTTTTCTCGGCTTGGGCGTGCCACCGCCCACGGCGAGTTGGGGCTCGATGCTCAATGATTCGCGCGCCCACCTTTTCGACGCGCCCCACATGGTGCTCTTTCCCGCAGCAGCGGTGATGCTCACCGTCCTGTCATTCAACTTCATTGGCGACGCATTGCGCGATTATCTCGATCCCCGCTCGCGTATCGAAGCCGGACTGTGATGCTCAGTGGTTGTCGGCATCATCTCTGATACTCACGGCATGCTGCGGCCCGAAGCCTTACACGCGCTTCGCGGCAGCGACTACATCATTCACGCCGGCGATGTCGGCGATCCTCAAATCCTCGCCGAATTGAGTAGGATTGCACCGCTCACGGCCATTCGCGGGAATATCGATCGAGATGCTTGGGCTGATCGGCTGCACGAAACTGAAGTGCTGGAGATTGCGGGCCAATCGTTTTACATCCTGCATGACCGCAATCAACTCGATCTCAATCCGGAGGCTGCGGGCTTTGCCTCCGTCATCAGCGGACACTCCCACAAGCCGAATATAGAAGTGATGAAAGACGTTCTCTATTTCAACCCTGGCAGCGCCGGTCCGCGGCGCTTTCGCTTGCCTATAACCGTGGGGCGCATCACGATCGATGGCGATCGGCTGCAGCCGGAAATAATTAATCTCGAAGTTTAACTTTCTCTTATGCGCGGGTTCACGGCGGAGTAGAGAATGTCAGTCAGGAAGTTCACGGCGATATACGTGAGCCCAATCGTCAGAATGCAGCCCTGCACTAGGTAATAGTCCCGCGAGCTGATGGCCGTGACCGTCAAGCGCCCGATTCCCTTCCACGAAAAGATCGTCTCGGTCACGATCGCTCCGGCCAGCAGCGCGCCGAATTGCAATCCAACCACGGTCAGCACCGGGATCAGCGCATTGCGCAGCGCATGGCGATACACCACCGCGCCTTCGCTCAGCCCTTTCGCTCGTGCAGTGCGGATGTAATCCTGTCCTAACTCTTCCAGCATTGCTGTGCGCACCATGCGGGTGAGTATCGCTGCCAGCGCACCGCCCAGCGTTGCCGCGGGAAGAATCAGGTGGACCCACGTTGACGGCGCACTCCAGTTTGCAGTTCCGGAAACGGGCAGCAGCCCCAATGAGATGGCAAAGAACAAGATCAATATCGGGCCCAGCGCAAAATTCGGGAAAGACAATCCTAAGAGACTTACAAAGCTAAGCACTCGATCGTCCCACTGGTTGCGCCTGCGCGCGGAACGCACTCCGGCGGGGATCGAGATCAGCAGCGCAACCACCAATGACGCGAGTGTCAAAAGTAATGTGGAAGGATACGCATCCGCGATCAGCTTGCTCACCGGCTGCTGCAAACGCAATGAATTGCCGAGGTCAAGATGGACCACGCCCTTCCAGTAATTCAGATACTGTTGCGCGATGGGCACGTCTAGTCCGTAGGCATGACGCGCCGCGCTGATGTCCGCACTGGCCGCGCCTTCTCCGAGCATTTGCTGGATGGGATCGCCCGGTACCAGATGGATGAGCAGGAACACCACTGACACCACCAGCCACAACACCGGCAACATATACAGGATTCGTGTTGTGAGATAGCGAAACATCCGCTATGCCTTCACTCCGGTTCCTATCGTCTCCACCTTCACCTTTGCGATCCGCCGGTTGGTCATGCTGAGGACAGTGAACCGATGTCCGTCATATTCCACCGTTTCTCCGCCAGAAGGGATCTTTCCCAAGCGCGCCAGCATGAACCCTGCCAACGTCTCGAAGCCTTCATCGCGCGGCAGAAGCAAATGGTGGCGGGTCTCAAGATCACGGATATTCTCCGCGCCATCCAGCACCGCCGCCCCACTGGCGAGAAATAACGACGGCTGCTCGGCGATGTCGAACTCGTCTTCGAGCTCACCTACGATCTGCTCCAGCGCATCCTCCACGCTGACGACGCCAGAAGTCGATCCGAATTCATCCACAACGATCGCCAGATGACGTTTGCGCTTCTTGAATTCTTCCAGCAAGTCGACCACTGGCTTTGTCTCCGGCACCACCAGCACGTCGCGCATCACGTTGCTCACTGTTAGCCGCTGCGTGGTCGTGCTGGAATTCGGCGCCGTCAGCTTCAAATGCATGAAGCGGGACAGGTCTTTGGAATAGAGCAGTCCCACAATATTCTCCGGCCCAAGCTGCGGATCATAAACCGGGACACGCGAATGTTGTTCTTCCACCACGCGTGTCATCGCTTCATCGAGCGGCATGGTCGCCGGCAGGGCGAACATTCGTGTGCGCGGCACCATGATCTCGCGGACAGTAAGGTTGCTCAGTTCCAGCGCTCGATGGATGATGTCTTCCTGCAGACTCGGCAATAGGCCCACGCGGCTGCTGGCGGTAACGATAAGCTTCAATTCTTCCGGCGAATGCACACCGCCTTCGCGCATCTGCCTTGAACCAAACGCCTTCAGTACGAAGTTTGCCGCGCTACTCATCACGTAGAGCGCGGGACGGACGAGCGTCATGAAGAAGTCGATCGGCCCGGCGACAGCCAGCGCCACCCGCTCGGCACGCTGCAGCGCAATGGACTTCGGCACTATCTCGCCCAGGACGACGTGGACAAAACTGGCCAGGGTAAAACCAATCACGACGCTGAACGTGTGAACGTAGACTTCCGGTACGGGAACGCCCTTGAGGAGGGCATGAATCATCCGCGCAAAAGTAGGCTCGCCGACGATGCCCAATCCCAAGCTGGCTAGGGTCACTCCAAACTGGACGGCAGCCAATAGTTGATCCAGCCGGGCATGCAGTTTTTGCACGGTGCGCGCACCGATGCGGTTGGAGTCCACCAATTGCTGGATCCGGGTGTCACGGACACTGACCAAGGCAAACTCAGCCGCAACAAAGAAAGCATTGGCCGCCACGATGATTACAACCAGGAACACCTGCAGCAGCGCGAAGGTGAGCATAAAGGCTTCGATTTTAGCATTTTGCCCCTAGCGTTGAAGGTGACCTAACCTCAAACCTGCCGTCTAAGAGCTTCGTAGTTAGATATCGTGGCGACCCGGTTCCCATAGCGCCGCAAATTGTGGCATTTTTTGGGAACCGTTCCATGTAACCACTCGTACTAACCAGAGTATTCATTCCCTAAGAGGGCGGCAGGAGGCAGTTCGATGGCAATGGGAAGCAGCAAAAAGAAGAACCGCAAAATTTATATCGGCGTGGGTGTCGCTGTCGCAGTCTTGATTGTTGCCGGCATCGTGTATGCCAAGTCCGGTGGCACCAAGATCGACGATTCCAAGATCGGCAAAGTGGAGCAGGGTGATCTTGCCAAGAGCGTCGTCGCCACGGGTAAGATCGAGCCCATTACCAAAGTCGAGATCAAGTCCAAGGCCAGCGGCATCGTGAAGCGCTTGCTGGTGGATGCAGGAGACACTGTCAAAGCCGGACAGGTCCTGGCTGAGTTGGACAAAGAAGAGATCCAGGCCAGCCTCAATCAATCTCGCGCATCGTTTGAAGCCGCCGAAGCCAATCTCCGCGCCACCGACGCCGACATCGAGCGCGCCAAAGCTGACGCTGTCGGTCCCGACGTTCCTACCTTGCAGCGTGCATATGAACGCGCGCAGCAGATGGCAAAGGACGGTGTCGTTTCGCAATCCAATCTTGACGACGCCCAGCGCGCTTACGAATTGGCGGTAAACAAGCGCGATATGGCGCGCGCGAACCTTGTCGTAAGCAAGGCCAAACAGGCCCAGGCCAAGGCGCAGGTTGCCCAGCAGCGCGCGAACGTTGACCAGATCGAGACCCAGTTTCGCAATTCCACCATAACTTCCCCCATCGATGGCATCGTCCTCTCCCGCGATGTTGAAGTCGGCGCCGCCGTCAGTTCCATCCTTGTGTTGGGTTCCTCCGCCACTCTTGTGATGACCCTCGGCGACACGCATGAGGTCTTCGTAAAAGGCAAAGTGGATGAGAGCGATATTGGCAAAGTGTTTCTCGGCCAAACAGCCCGGATCAAAGTCGAGTCATTCAAGGACAAGAGCTTCGACGGCAAGGTCACCAAAATTTCTCCCATGGGAACGGAAAAGGATAACGTCACTACCTTTGAAGTCCGCGTTTCCATCACCAATCCCGGCGGACAACTGAAAGCAGCCATGACCGCGAACGCTGAGATCCTTCTCGAAGAACACAAGAACGTGCTTTATATCCCCGAAGGCGCACTCATCTACGACAAAGATAAGAACGCATCGGTCGAAGTTCCTGACCCCAAGGCCCCCGAAGGCAAGCGCAAGACCACTGTCAAGGTGGGTATCTCCAACGGATCAAAAACAGAATTGCTGGCCGGACTCAAGAAGGACGACAAAGTCGTTCTGCAATAGCTCCAACTCGTAACGCAAGATTGTGAGGCGCTAATGAAATCGATACGAATTTCCAATGTTGCTCTGATCGCGATTGTCGCACTGGCACTTGGTCAAATGGCTCTGGCGTCTGACGCCACGGGATCGTTCTCCAAGACGCTGACTGTCTCCGGCACGCCGGAAGTCTCGATCATGACGGGTTCCGGACACATCAATGTTCGCGCCGGAAACACGAATTCGGTCATCATCGAAGGCAGGATCAAGGCCAATGACAACTGGAGCAGTTGGTTCGGCGGCGGCGGAAATCTTTCCGCGGAGGAGCGGATAAAGCGCATTGAGGCCAATCCTCCCATCGTGCAAAGCGGAAACACCATCACCATCGGCAAGATCGATGACAGCGACCTCCGGCAAAACATTTCCATCAGCTATGACGTCACCGTTCCCGCCGCAACCAAGTTGGAATCCCGGACAGGATCAGGCGGTGTAGAAATTGATAGCCTGCAAGGGCCTGTAAAAGCGGAAAGCGGTTCCGGCGGCATTCGCGTCAGCAAGATCACAAATGATGTCCACCTCAACACCGGTTCCGGCGGTATCCAGCTCGATGGCGCGGAAGGAAAAGTCTCCGCTCACACTGGTTCCGGACACATCAGGCTCTACAACATCAACGGCGGATTGGACGCCAGCACCGGCAGCGGCGGCATTGAAGCGGAAGGAAACGCAACCCGCGATTGGGAGTTGCACACCGGCTCCGGGGGGATCAGGGTCCGGCTTCCACAGCAGGCTGGGTTCAAGGTGGACGCACATTCCGGCTCAGGCGGCGTCCGGGTCAATCATCCGCTGACTATGCAAGGTTCACTGCGGCGCAACCACATCGAAGGCACCGTCGGAAATGGCGGCCCCATGTTGACTCTACGCACGGGCTCGGGCGGCATACAAATCGACTAGGCGAGGAACTTAATGAGATTTATGTTACGAAAACATTTTCCCGCGGTGCTGTTGTTTTCAGTCGCGATTGCGCTCACCCAGACGGCCGCAGCGTACGACGCAAACGGATCATTTTCCCGCACGTTGACCGTCTCTGGTACTCCGGACGTGGAAATCACCACCGGCTCCGGCGACATTACCGTCCACTCCGGCAACGCAACCTCCGTGATCGTGCAAGCCAAGATTCATGCCAGCGACTCCTGGTTCGGCGGCGGAGCCTCCGCATCCGAGAAGGTCAAGCGCATCGAATCCAATCCTCCCATCTCGCAAAGCGGTTCCGTGATCAAGATCGGCAGGATCGAAGACCGCGATCTGCGCAACAACGTCTCTATCAGTTACGACGTTACGTTGCCGAACACTTCGCGTCTGCACACCGAGACCGGTTCCGGCGACCAGACCATTCAGGACATCCAGGGCCCGCTGCGCGCCACCTCCGGATCTGGAAACATCAGGTCCAGCAAGATATCGAGCGAAGTCCGCGTAAATACCGGTTCCGGTGACATCAACCTGGAAACGGTAAAAGGTTCTGTCTACGCCAATGCGGGCAGTGGAAACATCAACGCCAATGGCATTGCCGGCGGGTTTTACGCCGAGACGGGCAGCGGCGATGTAACTCTCGTGCAGGACGCAACGGGCCACGTGGTTGCTAAGACCGGTTCAGGACACGTCAGTCTCAAGAACGTGAAGGGCGGGGTTGAAGCGCGTACCGGAAGCGGCGGCGTTGAAGCTCAAGGCGAAGCCAAAGGTGATTGGGACATTCACACCGGCTCCGGCGACATCGTCTTGCATTTGCCTTCACAGGCCGCGTTCAACGTGGACGCAAAGAGCAATTCCGGCGACGTGACCGTGAATCATCCCATCACTGTTCAGGGCTCGGTGAAGAAAAATCAAGTTCAGGGCAAAGTCGGAAATGGCGGCCCACTCTTGAGCTTGCAGACCGGCTCAGGTGAGATTCGTATTGAGTAACCGCTCTTCCTCCGAACTTGGGGTTACTCGTTACAGGCGGCGGATGTCGAAATCGATATCCGCCGTTCGTTTTCTCCGGCGTGGTCAATCGCGATCTCCACATCTCGTTCCCGGCGGAAGCGCTCGAATTTTTCTCCCCATTCGACAAGCAATACGCTGCTGCCGTTCATCAAGTCATCGATGCCGAGCGTCTCCAGCTCCCTCAAAGTGTCGATGCGGTAGAGATCGATGTGGTAAAGCGTTACGTCCTTCGCGCGATACTCATGCACCAGCGTGAACGTAGGACTAGTCACGTCTTCCTGCTGTGCGGCGGCGAAACCTTCGGCGATTCCCTTCACCAGCGTCGTCTTACCGGCGCCCAGATCTCCGCGCAACAGCACCACTTTTGGCGGCGATAGCAAGCCATTCAGCCCACGACCAAATTCAATGGTCTCTTCGGGAGAGTGTGTTGTTGTGGTTTTCGGTTGCATGGAGATTGATGGTAAAGATACTACGGCTGCATTCAAGAACTTTACCAGGGTTGGCGATAGCATAGCTTCCGGGTGGCGCAGCTGACTTTGCCTTGCTCCGGCGCTGGCGCAGCCGCCTTTGCCTTGCTCCGGGTGGCGCAGCCGCCTTTGCCTACTCCGGCGCTGGCGCAGCTGCCTTTGCTTACTCCGGCGCTGGCGCAGCTGCCTTTGCTTTGACAGGGCACGGCTTTAGCCGTGCCGACAAGACGGGATGATTGCCGGCTTTAGCCGCCGAGGTTATCTCCTTGTCAGTTCCCGAAATTTCCTGCGCTTCGGTGTTATCACTTCCCTCAGTTTTCCGCTCCGGGTGGCGCAGAGCCTGCCCTGAGCGAAATCGAATGGGCCTTTAGGCCTGCATTAAGTCTGTTTAAAAAGAGGGCTTTAGCCTTTACAGAATATCAGCATCAAGCGAAGCCGCAGCTTTGCGGAACGCCTGCGGCAATCCGAGGAGCAGGTCAGTAGCGATGAGAGAGGCTTCGCCAATCTCGTCTCGCACCAGGTCACCGGCCATGCCGTGCAGGTACACACCCGCGATGACGGCAGTAGGAATGTCGGTCGGACCTTGGGCAATCAGCCCTGCAATGATCCCGGTTAGGATGTCACCCGTTCCGCCGGTCGCCATTCCCGGATTTCCCGTGTTGTTGATCCACACCCGTCCGCCGGATTCGGCGACAACCGTTCGATTTCCCTTCAGCACGACGTATGCGTTGTGCTCGCGCGCATATTGGCGCGCCACACCGACCCTGTCACTCTGTATTCCTTGGATGGAGAGGCCGGTCAATCGCGCCATCTCTCCGGGATGCGGAGTGATCACCAGCGGTCGGTTGTTTCCATTCAAATATTCGCGATGCTCCTGAAAAGCATTCAGCCCATCGGCATCAAGAACCACGGGAAGCTGTGAGCGATCCAGCATTGCGCGAACAAATTGTGCCGCTTCGCGGTCGCCGGAAATCCCCGGACCGATCGCCGCCACATCCTTGCTCTCACTGAACTTCCGCAGTGATTCCAATGCAAGGATTGAGAATGTCCCTTTTTCCGTCTCCGCCAACGGCTCCGTCATCAACTCCGGAGCGAATCCCGCCACTGTGGCCTGCACTGACTTCGGAGTGCCGACCGTGACCAGTCCCGCACCCGCGCGCAGCGCCGCCATGCCCGCCATCGCAGCGGCCCCCGCTTTTCCCAGTGATCCCCCAAGGACCAACACGTGGCCGAAGGTTCCCTTGTTTGAATCCGGCTTTCGCGGCGTGAGCAACGCAGCAAAATCTTGCGGCGTGATCAGATTCAAATCACTAGTTGAAACGATCGCTTCGGGCGGAGTCCCAATCTGTTTCAAAGCGGTCGGTATCGAGGCGAACTGGAAGACATGAGCCGGCTTCAATGCGGTGAAGGTAACGATGGCATCGGCATGGACAAGGGGCTCAGGGCTGGGTTGTGTGCCGTCCGCATTCGCGCCCGACGGAATATCGACAGCGACGATCAGCGCCTCACTCGCATTCATCCTTTCGATTGCCGCAGCATAAACTCCCTCAACCGGAGGACGTGAGCCCGTGCCCAGGATGGCGTCAATGAATAGATCGACCTCGCTCCAAGCGTGCTGCGCCACTTCCTCTGCCGACCGCGTGACAATCGGCTTTACCGGCAAGTGCTTGAACATCTCCGCCGCATCGCCTTTGAGTTCCGCAGGATCGGCGAGAAGGACAACAGCAACGTCCTTCTCCGCTTCTTGCAGCTTCCGCGCAGCCACAAAACCGTCACCGCCATTGTTGCCTCGTCCGCAGATTACTTGAATGCGTTGCGCGTGAGGAAAACGGTCAACGACGAATTCGGCCACCGCCGAACCGGCATTCTCCATCAATGTGAGCGAAGGGACGCCGTGCTTCTCGGTAGTGGCCCGGTCGATCTCGCGCATCTCCGCTGCCGTGACTATCTTCATCTCGCAGCGCCTACGGCAATCTCTTCTAGCTTCGGCATCTTGGCTGCCTCTCCCATCACGATCAGGAAATCGCCCGCTTTGATCTCCTGGTTGGCGGTGGGATTGAAACCAGGCTCGCCGTCCGCACGCTTGATCGCCAGGATCATGATTCCCAAGTCACGATGTATCCCCGATGTTCCAACCGTTGCTCCGGCAAGCCGCGATCTCTTGTCTATCAGAATCTCTTCTATAACCATCTCCTCGTGCAAGTCGTGCGAGATGGCGACATCGAGAAAATCCACCACGTTCGGCCGCAGAAATGATTGTGCGATCCTATGTCCGGCAAAAGCGTAGGGCGAGACTACGGAATCGGCGCCTGCTTTGATCAGGTGCTTCTCGGCATCTTCTTCGCTTGCGCGCGCGATGATCTTCAGTTTTGGATTGAGCCCGCGTGCAGTCAGGACAATGTAAATATTAGTTGCATCCGTAGTAGTCGCGGCCACCAAGCCAATCGCGGTTTCGATATGCGCCTGCCGGAGGACAGCTTCTTTCGTGGCGTCACCGGAGATGATCAGCCAGTCTTTGTCGGCTGAACGCTCGAGTTGCGTAGCGCTGTTCTCGATCACGACAAAGGGCACCGGACGCCGCGCAAGCTCCTTTGCCGAACTGATGCCAACTCGCCCTGCGCCGCAGATGATGTAGTGCCCGGTCAGGCGGTCAATCTCTCGCGCCATCTTTCGCCTTCCAAAAACCTTCTCGATTTCGAATTCTAGCAAAGCATACGTCATCGTCCCGATGGCGAAGTAAACCAGTCCAACTCCCGCTGTGATTAAACCAATGTTGAACAATCGTCCGTGATAGGAAAGCGGATGCACCTCGCCGTATCCCACGGTGGAGAAGGTGATCACCACCATGTAGAACGAATCGAACCACGGCCAACCTTCGATGAAATGGAAGCCGACAGTACCCAGCGCAGTGAATGCGACCAGCGCGGTCAGGACCATCCGGATTCTGGACCAGCTCTTCATTGCGGGAAATGGATTACAGCGGGATTGTATAGGAAAAAGAAAAGCCCTCCGTGAACGGAGGGCCTGTTTGGTTACAGAGATTGCCTAGCGTTGTGCCGAACCTGCAGCCACAAGGCTTGGAGAATTCTGCACCTTGCTGTGGTTCTTGCTATAGGTGAAATAAATCACCAGGCCTATTGCGAGCCATATAAACAATCGTGCCCAGTTTACCCATCCAAGTTTGTACATCATGTATCCGTTGAAGAGTATGCCCATGATCGGGACGAACGGCACCCACGGAGTACGGAAGGGTCGCGCCTGCCCTGGATTTGTTCGGCGTA
>JAOAPH010000189.1 GCA_025462835.1 Candidatus Angelobacter sp.
TAATAGCGCTTGCCCGGATATCCCTCAGCATATTTGTTGGTGAACACGGAGCCGGCGGCTTCAAGAACAGCTTCGCTGACAAAGTTTTCCGATGCAATCATCTCCAGGCCTTCATGCTGGCGCAGGACTTCAGCATCAATGGCGGCGGCAACATCCGGATCGGCGGCGGAGAGCGGGAGGGACATGCGATTTTTCGTGGCGGTCATAGACGTTCATTCTACTTGCTGAAGCAAATAATTTAGTACCGCAATTTTCTTCTACTTACGGTATAGTTCCACCGCCTCCACACAGAAAGAAAACTATGGCCACTCCTACGTTATCGCCGCTGTCGCAGGTCAACCGGCTTCGTGCCAAGGATTTCCTCTTCGCGTTTATCGGATTGATGATCGCGTATGTCATTTTCCACAACGAACGTTTTCTGATCGATGCCAAAGACCCGATCTGGAACCACTACGAACCGTTCAAGTGGTGGCTGCTGCCGCATGGACTAGCCGCGGCATGTGCCCTTCTGCTGGCTCCGATGCAGTTTTCTGACCGCCTCCGCCAGCGATTTACAAAGATCCATCGTGTAGTCGGCAGAATTTATGTCGCAGGCGTTCTCATTGGGGCCCCGCTCGGCGCCTATCTCCAATTCTTCAAGGAAGGCTTGGGAGGCACGCGCTCTTTCAGCATCGCCACCGTTGTTGACGCCGCTCTCTGGATGATCACCACTGGCATAGCTTTTGGGTTCATTTTGAAAGGGAGGACTCTGCAACACCGCCAATGGATGACTCGCAGCTTCGCAGTCGCCATCGTCTTTTTGGAAGTGCGCGTGATTGCCGGAATCACAGGATGGGAAACACAGGGCGACAAAGCGTTTGAGCCGATAGTCTGGGTATGCCTCGCTTTCTCACTTCTGTTTGCGGACATTGTTATCCAATGGCAGGAGCTAAGCCGAACTCGCCGGACGTAAAGGACAGAGCGAAGTGCCGCACTTCCCTTCTACTTCTTACCTTCAGTGATTTTGCAACCGGTATCTCGTCGCAGTTGCTGCAAGTCTGAGTCCGGGGCTGAGACAACCAGTTTCGGAAGACAATGCAGTTGTTCGGGAAAGAAGTAGCGGCTGCCTATCCTCACCGACGTGAATCCAAGTTGCGGATTTTGCGTTACCCCTTTATTTGTCGACCCCACATGGATGGAGACCACGATCTCAAGCTCGACTTTGTGCGGGTTGGTCGCATCCACTTCAACGCAAGTGGGGATGTCACGTCCGGAATCGACTTTTGGATCGCCGGTCTGCTCGCCGCAATCGTTAAGTTCCCATTTCAATTCCGCTCCGGGCCCGAGAACGCCCTTGAACCACGAGGCAAATGACTGAGTGGGGAGCGTGGGATCCAGTTTGTTTGCGGGCAGTTCTTGCACACGTTTTATCGCCGTTGCGGATCGGGGTTCTTCAGGCGTGCGCGATTGCAGGGGAGCAGCCAACGACAGAATGGAACAAATCCAGAGCTTAAGCATTTTGTCTCACGCGCTCACACAAATACTTTGAACAGTACGGCTATCGCGATCACCGCCACGCCGGCGACAATGATAACTACGTAAAGCAGATACAGAGCCCATTTCTCTTCCTCGCCCTCCTTCGGCGGAGTGACCCCGAAGAGGATGACAAACGCTCGCAGGAGTTGGATCAGGAGAGGCACGGGTAAACGATAGCACTACGCCAGCAATCTATTGCGGCAGGCGCGATCTTCTTTACTGCACCTTCGCATACTCCGCCTTGGCTTCCTTCAGGACGGAAATGTCAGGATCGGCATCTTTCCAGAGAGCAAAGAAATCCTGGTAGGCCTTGCGAGATTTTGCCGTATCACCCGAGAGCGCAGCCGCTCTCGCCAAGCCGAGATTGGCAAGAGAGTGCTCTTGAATCTCAGGAGCGATGCCGGGGTGATCGAGCATCCTCTGAAATTCCGCAGCCGCTTCTGTCCCTTGCTTCGCGCGAAGATAAGCGAGTCCGCGAAGATAAATAGGAAACATGCCAATCGCTCCTCCGAACTCGTAGGGCGTGGCGGCGCGCAGCGTCTCGATCGCGGGTGCAGGAGTGCCGCGGTTTGTGAGAATGATGGCCTGGACTTCCGGCACAAAAACACTATGCAGAAGCGTATCGGCGGGAAAACGACGACCCAAGCCGTCGACGATTTGCTGGGCGCCTTTGGCGTCTCCCGCGAAGGCGAGAATGGCTGCGACAAGCGCCAAGTTGTCGCGGCCTTGAGCGGTGGCGCTGCTCGACGCCGCAAGCCGCTTTGCCTCGGCAGCGTTACCGAATTCCGCTTCAATCAATGCCCATTGAGCCAGCGTATTGGCCGTGGCCCCTTTCAGGTTCAGGCCCCGCGATTTCTCCACCGACCGCTGCAGCAACTCGCGCGACTTTCGCAACTGTCCATGTGAAGCCGCGGCACTCGCTGCTGTGTTCAGAAGCAGGAACTCGGCGGGCTTACCGCTTGCCCATTGCAACTGTTGTTGCATTCCGGCGTTATCGTTTTTCAAATAGGCATTGAGGAACAGTATGTTGTGGATGAAAATGTTGTCCGCTTTCATCTCCACTGCCCGTTGCACGATCGACTGAGATTCTTCAACGCGGTTCAGGGCCGTTTGTCCGAAGGCTGCATGGATGTAGCCAAATGGGCCGCCGGGCTCGACGCGGATGGCCTGGTTCGCCAGTTGCACTGCCTGCTCGAAATTTCCATAAAAAAGATTGTGCTGGAGTGCGAGATTCGCCGAAAAACTGACCTCGTTCGGGAATGCCTTCGTCGCAAGTTCCAGCGTCTCTTTTTCTTTCTCAATGTCTCCGAGCGATCCGTAATAGTGTCCGGAGATGTAAAACCGCTCTCGCTCGCTGACCCGCTCTCTCAAGTCAAATGCCTTCTTGAAGGCATCCTGAGATCGCTCACTCTCGCCAATATTCGAGTACACCGCCCCCATGCGGGCATACGCAAGCGCAAAATTGGGATCGAGTTCAGTAGCCCGTTGCAGTAATGGAATGACTTCGACTTCGCTGCCCTGATTGCGCGCTTCTTCAGCGGCCGCATAAGCCTTCAATGCCTCTAAGGAGGCGGTAGTCGCCTCAGTTACTGGAGCGTCGAATTTCTGGATGGAAGCAAGCGACTCTCCCAGTTTTCCCCGCAGGCCAGATGCCGCTTTGCCGACTGCCGGCAGGACCGCTTCCTTCGTCGCGGCAGTGATCTGTTCGCGAGCGAGCGAATCGCCGGTGCGGCAGTTCACCGCATCCAGCGCTACCACGTATGTGCTGCCAATAGTGGTTATGGAACCGGCGAGCAGTGCTTTTACGTTTTGCCGTTCACATATTTCCCGGGCCACACTGCCGGTGACTCTCTCATTGCCCGATTTACCCATGAACTGCAGCGCCTTGCGAACGGTCTCATCGGGAACAATGTTCAAGTACGGCGACTGCTCCAGTTGCACGGCCAGCGCCTGCTTCAGCGTGCCGTCAAAAACGGAATCACCAGTGGTGTTCACAAAGTCGGCGAGCAGGATCGAATCTTTTGCGGTGAGCGCCTGCGAGGTGCGCGAGCGAAGAAACAATCCTGCCGCCGCTAATACGACGAGCGCTACAGCCGCGGGAAGCACGATCTTCCAACGGATCCCCGGCATCCGCTCATCTGATACTGGTACCTTGGTGGAAGAAGCGGCTTTTTGCTTTTTGCTGGACGCGCGTCGATCAACCGCTGGAGTCTTGTGCGAAGGCGGTCTCTCCTCTTGCACTTCATCATCATCGTCAGCCGCACTGACTGTGACGGTACGATCCGATTCCGTCTCACGCTTGAGCCGCTTCAGATCGGCACACATATCAGCTGCATGCTGATAGCGCAACTCGCGATCCTTCTCCAGCGCTTTATTGATGATCCGTTCCAGTTCAATGGGAAGATCGGGATTCAGCCGCACCGGAGCGACGGGCGCCTTGTGCAAGATCGATTCGAACAACGTGGCTGAGGTGTCGCCACGAAATGGCAGCCTGCCGGTTGCGGCTTCGTAGAGCACCGCACCGAATGAGAACAAGTCAGTGCGCGCGTCGAGTTCTTTGCCTCGAGCTTGTTCCGGTGACATGTACGCCACCGTGCCCACCGCTGAGCCCGGACTCGAAAGATACTCATCCTTCACTCCGGTCATCGTGGCCTGATCGGCTGGCTTAACGGCGACCGCCATCTTTGCGAGTCCGAAGTCCAGGATCTTCGCATTGCCGCGCTTCGTCACAAAAATGTTTGCCGGCTTGATGTCGCGGTGAACGATGCCCTGCGCATGTGCCGCATCGAGAGCGTCCGCGATCTCAATCGCCAATGGGAGCAAGAGTTCCAGATCCATCGGCTGATTGTTGATCTTGTGCTTCAGCGTCATGCCATCCATGAATTCCATGGCGATGAATGCGCTGCCGTTGTGTTCTTCAATATCGTAGATCGTGCAGATGTGTGGATGATTCAGCGCAGAGGCGGCCTTCGCTTCCCGGCGGAAACGGCTTAGGGCTTGGGAATCTTTGGCGACCTCATCGGGAAGGAACTTCAGGGCGACAAAACGGTCGAGCCGGATGTCTTCGGCCTTATACACCACACCCATTCCGCCGCTATCCAGCTTCTCAACGATGCGATAGTGAGAGATGGTCTGGCCGATCAAAGTACCGGCACCTTGCGCCGTGGCGCTATGTTAAGGGCAAGCACGGGAAAGGGCAACGGGGGAAAACGCTTTGAGCTGCGCGGTGTTGTTCAACTTGACGCCACACATCAGTCCTTATAGCATCGCCCGCAACCGCAAATGGACCACCTTCTCTCAAAAACAGTCTCTCATTACGCAGTCACCCGGAAGCTAGGCAGCGGTGGCATGGGCGTAGTTTACGAAGCGGAAGATTCG
The DNA here is from genome assembly GCA_025462835.1 of Candidatus Angelobacter sp. Classification (GTDB taxonomy): domain Bacteria; phylum Acidobacteriota; class Terriglobia; order Terriglobales; family Acidobacteriaceae; genus JAICLA01. Next base: position 4,894 of record JAOAPH010000189.1, read on the forward strand.
CACCTCGGCCGCCGCGTCGCGCTCAAATTCCTGCCGCAAGAGCTGGCGCAGGATGCACACTCGCTGGAGCGATTTCAACGCGAGGCCCGCGCCGCCTCGGCATTGAATCACCCTAATATCTGCACCATCTATGCCATCGAACAGCACGAGCATCAGCACTTTATCGTCATGGAGTTGCTGGAAGGCCAAACACTGGCCCAAATGTTGACTCAAAAGCCCTTCGAGATAGAAAAACTACTGCCGCTTGCGATTCAGATCGCGGATGCGCTGGAATCAGCGCACTCCAAAGGCATTGTGCACCGCGACATCAAGCCGGCTAACATCTTTGTGACACCGCGAAGTCAAGTGAAGATCTTGGATTTTGGTCTGGCCAAGATTGAGAGCATTCGGCGTCCGGCCGATGGCGCTCACGCCTCATCTTTGGAAACCGTAGTACAAGGTCAGGAACTCACGGGGCTGGGCACCGCTTTGGGCACCGTCTCCTACATGTCACCAGAACAGGCGCGCGGACAGCTCGTCGATGCCCGCACTGACCTCTTCTCTCTGGGCACTGTCCTTTATCAGATGGCGACCGGCGTACTGCCTTTCCAAGGTGATACTTCGGCGGTGGTTTACGAAGCCATACTCAACCGCGATCCTGTACCCATCCCGCAATTAAATACCGGGGTTCCGGCGGAATTCAGCCGCATAGTCGGAAAAGCGATTGAGAAGGATCGAAATTTGCGCTACCAGACGGCTACGGATCTGAAGACCGACCTTGCCCGGCTGCAGCGTGATCTTGATTCCGGTACTAAACGCGCGGCCGAAGCCAGCGATTCGCGCTCCGGAAAGCAAAGTGAAAAATCAGTCGCCGTGCTCTATTTTGAAAATGTCGGCGGTGTGAAGGAAGACGAGTATTTTCGCGACGGCATTACTGAAGACATCATCACCGAGCTATCGAAGATCCGTGGACTGAAGATCTTTTCTCGGCCGACTGTGCTCGCCTATCGCGATAAACAGGTCACACCCGCACAGATCGGACAGCAGCTGCGGGCCGCTTACGTGCTCGCCGGCAGCGTTCGTCGTTCCGGCAACCGGCTTCGCATCAGCGGTCAGCTCATTGATACTCAGACGGATTTCCCCATGTGGTCTGAAAGATATGACCGCGAGCTGAAAGACGTCTTCGAGGTTCAAGACGAGATTGCCCGCAAGATTGCTGAGGCGCTTCGCGTTACGTTATCGCCTCAAGAGCAGGAAGCGCTGGCGGCCAAACCCACTGACAACCTTCAAGCCTACGATCTATATTTGCGCGGCAAGAGCTATGCTCGGCGATTGACGCTGCAGGACACTGAATTCGCCCTGCAGATGTTTGAGAACGCCGTGCTCCTCGACCCCAATTTTGCCATGGCCTATGCTGCCATCGCGAATGGCTGCGCGGTCATCCACTGCAACTTCGGACGTGATAACAAGTGGCTGGAGCGCGCGAATGCGGCCTTCCAGAAGGCCTCGGCGTTGCGTCCGGAATTGCCTGAGGTGCAGCTAGGCCGCGCATGGATCCTCTACTCCACCGAACAGCATCAGGAAGCGATTCAAATGGTTCGCCACGTGATCGAGCGCAAGCGGGATTGCGAAGGCGCCTATTATCTGCTCTGCCGCGCTCTTTTTGCCGCCGGTCTCTACCAGGAAGTAGCGCAAGTTGCGGACGCCGCCCTCGAATCCAGCGGAGAGGACTACAACGCTTATGCTCCCATCGTGAATTCTCTGAATGCCCTGGGCAAAGTGGAAGCGGCTCAGAATATCCAAGTCCGACAAGCCATTGCGTTGGAAAACCATTTAAAGCGTGTACCCGAAGATGCCCGCGCTCGCACTCACCTTGCCGTGTGTTATGCGAGCATCGGCCGCGGCGATGACGCGGCTAAAGAAGCCAATTTCGCGACCATGCTGCGACCCAATGACGCCATGGTCCTTTACAATGCAGCCTGCGTCTTCGGTATCTTGAAAAGAAAATCGGAGGCTCTGGATACCATTCGAAAGTCCTGGGACGCCGGATTCAAAGATGTCACATGGGCGCGACGCGACCCCGATCTCGAGCTCCTGCATGGCGATCCGGAATTTGAGCGGCTCTACCCGGAGAGCGCAATGAAACAAGAAGAAAAAAAGTAAGCCCAGTGAACGCAGCAGATTTTCGACGCATCGCCCTCAGCCTCGAAGGTGCCGAAGAGGGCTCGCACATGGGCGCAGCCGATTTTCGAGTCGGCGGCAGGATCTTCGCCACGCTCGCCTCGCAGAGCCAGGGATACGGCAACCTGATGCTCACACCTGAACAGCAATCCGAATTCGTCGCGGAGCTTCCAGATGTCTTCGTGCCTATCGCCGGCGGCTGGGGAAGGATGGGGATGACTCACATCCGGCTCGCCGCTGCGAACGAGGACATGCTCGCTGGCGCATTGCGCACCGCATGGAAGCTACGCATTGAGAAGAACGAAAAAGTTGAAAAGAAGAAGCGTGTTCCGACAAAACGGAAGCGAGCGCCAAAGAGCAGAGGCTGAAGTTCCCGAATGACCATTTGCGAAGAAACGCAACGGTTACTTGCGCACCATCCCCGGCCAATTCACTACCAGTGACAATGGCATTGCATCTTTATCTTCACCAACAGTGTCGATCACGATGCGGCCGTCACGGGCAACGTCATAGGCGTTGAGCCCGGACACTGTATGTGTCAGGAACAAATCTCGCGGAATCCCCGGCTGCACACTGGTGGCTGAGAAATCGAGCTTCACCAGCATCAGGTGGCCATCGGTCCCGAGGTAATAAAGCTCTTTGCCGGATGCTCCCCAAGTGGGTTGCCGACCTCCGGTATTTGAGATCTGCCATTTACTGCCTCCCACCGGAAAAGGGGAGATATAGATTTCTTGCGTCCCAGATTCATCGGAATTGTATGCCAGCCAATGACCGTCTGGTGATATCCGCGCCTGAAACTCATTAAACTTTGTTTGCAGGTAAGGAAACGGCTTGCGCTCACCTGTAAGCGGTAATACCCAAATATCGAAACCGCTGTTGACTCCCTGGGACTTGCGGGTAAAGACCATGTATTTTCCGTCGGGCGAGACGTGATCCGGAACGTCCAGGTCATTCGATTCAAGCAAGCGCTCCTCGCCGCCGGAGCCATCGGCACTCTTGGCAAAGATCTGGGAACGATTGTCAATGCGTTCGGAAGCGTAAGCTACTTTTTTCCCGTCGGGAAACCAGACCGGGTAAACCTCGCGGGCGGGGTCGAAAGTCAATCGAGTTTTCACTGCTCGATCCACGTCGTAGATCCATATATCGCTGTTCCCAGTCGAGTCCACTATTTGCTTCGCCAGCCGCTTTGCATCAGGCGACAACCGCAGCGAGTAACCCACTTCTGGCTTTCCGATCAATCCCGTCTGTTTGCCTGACAAATCGTACCAGGCCACTTGAAAACCAATGGTTCCCGTGCCCTGCTGAAAGACAAGAATTCCATTCGTCGACACCGAGAACAGAGCCCGGCTGACTCCGGCGTCGAATTTTATCGACTCAACGATCGGCACGGCATCGCCCACCGTTACCAGGTGTGCGGCATCGAACGGCTGCGCCATCAGGGAATTGTCACGCCGGAATAGAAGATATCCGGATGCATAAGCGACGTTCGAGCTGCCGGAAATAATCTGCTTCGCTTCAGAGGAGTCAAGCGAGCCGACGAACATCGAGTTCGTCGGATTATCAATGCCCGTTGCTCCGCCCATGAATAGGAAGTGTTTGCCGTCCGGCAGGAACCAGGGCCATCGGTGACTGCCTTCGACCTTGACAAGTTTGGTGACGGGCGTCGGGGTGCCACCGCCCGCGGGAACCCGCAAGATGGGAGTGGTCCGCCCAGCGAAGAGGATCACTCCATCGGAGTTCCATGTCCCTCCGCGCGCTTCAGCGACATCGCAGAGAGTCTGTGGCGGTCCGCCTGAAAGCTCAACCCTTTTCAATTTTCCATTTGAAAAAAATCCGATCGAACGGCTGTCTGCCGACCAAAACGGATAGCTAGCACCTTCGGTGCCACCCAACGCATGCGGGGTCGGCAAATCCAAGGCCTGAATCCAAAGCTGGCTCGGGCCGCTTCCCGTGGCCCCGTACACGACATGATTTCCGTCGGGGGATATCTGCGCCGGACTGGCAAACGTGGACATGTCAAAGCGGGATTTGTCCGGCGGCAGCAGCGAAGATCGGATCATTTTCGCCGGCTGCGAATTCATCCGCCAGATGGTGAATGCGGCTACACTGCTCGCGAGCAACAATAATCCGGCCAGAGTCCATGCCATGAGTTCGCGGTGCTTGCGTTTGTGCGCGACCGGAGCGGGCACTCCGGCCTGCGACCCGGCTTCAGTGATCCATTGCAATTGCAATTTCAAATCATGCACAGATTGGAAGCGGTCGTCGGGATCTTTTTCCAGGCAAGTCTTTATTACGCGTTCCAACGCCGGCGGAGTAAGCGGTTGCAGTGAACTGATCGGCGCAGGCTCAGTTGAAAGGATGGCAGCAATCAAACTGGCCTTCGTTCGGCCCTTGAACGCCGGTTGTCCGGTTGCCATCTCGTACAGGATCTCACCGAAGGCAAAGATGTCGGCGCGGACGTCGGCGTCCATGCCTTCCAGTTGTTCCGGCGCCATGTATTGAAACGTCCCGACAATGCTGCCTTCTTCCGTCAGCTTGCGGTTGGTCGCAGTCAACGCCGTAAGTGCGTTGGCAACGGAACTGTCCGCCACTCGTTTCGCTAATCCAAAGTCGAGCAATTTCGCGCCGGCCTTGGTCAGCATGATGTTGCCGGGCTTCAGATCGCGATGGATCAATCCTTGACGATGCGCCCGTTCGAGAGCGTCTGCAACTTGGATCGCGATGCGCAAAAGGTCCGTCGCAGGAAGCGGCCCCTTTGCGATCCTCTGTTCAAGGGTTTCGCCTTCCAGGTATTCCATCACCAAGTAGTCGGTGCCGTCCTGATGTCCAACATCGAACAAAGTGCAAATGCCAGGATGTGAAAGCGCGGAGATGGCTTTGGCTTCGCGGTCGAAGCGTTCGCGAAATCCGGAATCGCT
>JAOAPH010000198.1 GCA_025462835.1 Candidatus Angelobacter sp.
CTCTTCCACTTCGCGGGGCCCAGCTCCGGCGATGGAGATGTTGATAGTGCTTTCGTCCGAACTTTCGGCGCGGGCGCGCAGCATCTTGGGCGCAATGCTGGCGAGCAGCAGCAAAGCTGTTATCAGCATAATGGCAGTGCGAACAGAAACGGTGGAACGTGGATGTGCCGTCATAGTCTTCTACTGACCTCCGCCCCAGCGAATCTCATTTCCTAGAACCACTCCGGATGCAACCGACAGCGTCGCCCCGGGATTTGCCGGCAATGTCGCGCGCGCGATTCCGTGCTTGACCCGGGCATCCACGGTGCTTCGTCCATGTGCCCCCGCGGTTTCGCTGAAGGTCACGATGGTGCCGTCGGGAACCGGATTGCCGGAGCAGTCCTTGATAGGCTCGGTCTGAACCTCAATGCTTGATCCTGCCGGTTGCGCCTTCATGCGCAGATTGCAAGGGTCAGATGCGACTTGTTGCACCACGCGCTTGGCGGAGACGTCGCCGATGGAAGCCGTGAACTGCGCTGCGCCTTCTTGTTTGCCCGAAGCGGCCTTGATCCATGCCACACCATTCTTGCTCGTCACAGGATGCGACGCAGCAGCGCTACCGTTCACGCCGAGCTGGAAATTCACGGGAGTGGGAGCGGTGACGAGGTTGTCATCGCGGTCAAGCACGAACACGACGCCACTGATCACATTCGGCTGCGCCACCGGCACGCGCGACGGCCGCGCCATGAAGTTCAGCTTCGCCGGTTTTCCCGCGACGACATAGAAATTCTGCGCAGTGGTTTCACTTCCGCTCTTGAGCACGGCGGTGTAGCGCCCGGCGTATGCGATCTCATCCCCGGTCAGTGAAATCGTGTCGCCACGTCGCAGTTCGCGCTTGAGTGCTGTGCCCGGACCGGTGATGTACAGGGTCGCGCTGCCGCTTCCGGTAGTGCCGATGTTGACGCCGTCGCCGTCGACTGCCGTCTGTGGCACTTTGAGTTCCTGCGCGAATGCAGAGCTGCAACAGAGAACGAGTATCGATAGAAGAGTTCTTGGATTCAGGATTTTCATGATCGGTTTGAGTTGTAGTAGTTCACGGTGATGCGATAGTTCTGCACCTGTCCGGCTAAGTCATCGCGCAGATTCACCGTAAAAGGTACGGCCTGCTGCGGTAGCAGTGCGCGGTCAACGTAGCCGTCAGAGACCCAGATGACTTTGCCGGTCCGGTCATAAAAAGTCGCGAGCACGTGAGGGATGTTCACGGTCTGGCCGCCCTGAACCACCAAGTCTCCTCGCAGGATGCTTTTTCCGTCCTGGTCTTTCTCAATCCTCTGATTCATGACGCCCACGACCGGATCAGCGGCAGCGGGCACCAGAATGTTCGTTGGACTGATGCGAACGCTTTTGATCTCCGCGAGCTTGCGATTGGGAAAATCAATGCGGAAAGGCGAGATCTCCTTCGGCAGCAAAGTGTGTGAGATCTTGTCGAAGCTGCTTTCCTCGGCGATGGAGTTTCCATCTTTGTCCAGCAGGATGGCATTGATGGCGACGAAACCAGGGACAGTGTCTTCATTGACGACCTCGCCAAGAATCACAACGTCGCCCTGGTTCTCGATCGCGTTCATGGAAATGATGCGCATGCGCGGAGGCTCAACGTTCTGCACTCCCCACTCATCTTTCGCGCTGCCGCGCTGGACAACATCCCACCGGAGATATGTCGTGGGAAGCGCCTTTGCCACGGCTTGCGATTTCGGCGCGGCAGGCCAAGCCACTCGCCACTCGCCGTCATCGTTCACCATTTTGAAGTCGCGGGTCTCGTGCAGTGCGCCGACAGCGGTGGACCACTGAAGTTCGGCACGAATATCGGCGTCATTGGAAGATTGCCGCAAGATTTTCGTGTTCTCGTTTTGTAGCGACGAGATCGTCTTTAAACTTCCATTGTTTCCACCCAGGTCTTTGACGAAAGCATCTTTGTCCACCCCCGCTCCGGGCTGGGTCATGGAATATGCTTCGTCCCAATGTTTTGCGCGGACTTGATCAAGGAAAGATCGCAGCGCGGCTTCCGGAGTATTCGTATTGGCGTGCTTCGTTGCTTGCTGCACGGTTCCCGCTCCCATCAGCAGGAGCAGTATCACGATCATCACAATCGCGCCCAGTTTCATCTCGCCTCCTGCATGCGCGGTGTGGTTTCAGCAGTAGGAAACGGAATGGTTTCGGCGGTTCGACGTCGTTCCGGCGTGACTAGGATTAATCCAAACGCCAAAAGAGTGCATAGCACGGGGACGATCCCCCACAACATTCGCTCTAAATATGGAATGACGGTAGTTGGTTCTATCTTGCGCGCCGGAGGTACATCTTCCTTGCTCCAGAGCGTGACGTTTCCATTTTCGTAAGACTCAACCTGCCGCCATCCGGCGAAGGCGAGGAGCGGCTCGTAATAGCGGTCGCGGACGAAGATGAATTTCAGTCCGTATTGGCTCGCGTGCTTGAGCACGGCGCGCAGCGCTTCCATACCGTCGGACCCGTAGTTGCGGGCAGCGTCGAAATGGGTGACGCCGAATGCAGCCACTTCCGGCAAAGTACGCCCAGCGCTAGGATCGCCATCGACGGTGCTGGCATTTGCTCCCGCGCCGACCTCGGCAAACTGGGGCCCGAATCCAAGTGTGAGATATCGAAAGCGATCGTGATTGTCGCGGTTAAGGAAGCCGATCACCGGGTCTGTCCTGAAAGGATTTGTATTCGCCGGATGTGCGGCCATGTACGCAAGCGGCATGGCAAAGGTAAGTACGGCGGCAACGCCAAGCCCGATACTGGCTTTGATCGAATAGCGCTCGATCAGCCGGCTTGCGAGTTCACCCAGGATAGGAAGCGCGAGCAGCGTCGCCCAAAAAGTGAATCGGTCGAGCGAGAACGATTCATAAAAGCGACCAAGGACGATTCGCGCTACCGGTGTGGTTCCTCCCAGCCCAAAGATGAGCGCGATGTAAAACGCGAAGAAGAGCGGCCGCAGACGTCGTTCGGCCAATCCCGACAAAAAAATGTAGGGCAGCGCGAGGACGACGGCGCCCATTGGGATCAGCCAGTAGTTCACGGCGCTGGAGAAGTTCAGCAAAAAGTTATCGCGACTTCCATTGGCAATCGCCAGCCGATGTTGCGTGAAGAATGACGGCCAAAAAGGCGCGAGTACTACCACCGCGACAACGCCGGCAATGGCGAGCATCAGCACCGCGCGAATCAGAACCGCGATTGGGGAAGGACGATCAGCGTCAACATCTCTGTCGCCGTGATCCATCCATGCTGCAACGATGACGGGGAGCGCAAAAAGAGCAGTTCCAAAAAATGCGGTCACCGGGTCCGCGGTCGCGGCAGCCACCAACAGCAGCAGCCCTTTCAGCAGTGAGAGGAATCTTGCCTTGCGGGCCCATCCATATAAATAAACGACGCCATTTATCGCGAGCGCAGTCGATGCCGTGGCCGGAAGATCACCCGCTTGATAGACCAGCACAGAGAGAGAGCCAAGGAAGATGCTTCCGATCGCAGCATAGCCGGCAGAGCGTTCGTCCACCCAAAGCCGTGCGAAGCGAAAGGTCCCAATTGCCAGCAGGATCACGACACAGAGTTGGACCAACATGTATGCAGCGGTGAGGCTCATCAAGTGCGAGGCCAATCCCACCCACTGCTGCGTCAACGGCGGATAGCCGGTCTGCGAAAACCCGGCAAACCATTTTTCATTCCACGGATTGAACCAGCTTTGGGCGTAGTGCTGCGCCAGGAATATTTGCGTGCTGCCGCCCTCTGATGCCGCGGGCAACTGCATGAGCAGAAGTGGGCCGTGGACGGCTAACACCAGAAAAGCGATGGCGGCCATCGGCAATGCCGGAGTGACCGTCGTGCTTGCTTTTCCTGGTGAGTACCCACGGACGGGTGAGATTGAAAGCAATGAGCCCTCCGCCTTGCTGGTTCTCGTCTTGGAGAAAGTTGGATTCCGAATCTTCCGGCTGGGTTTTCCAAGCTGCTGAATCACTGAGAGAGGATCCTACCCGTCCCAATGGGGCGAGACGCTATTTAACTTCCGAATCACTGGCGTGAATCTTGCGAACCTCGAACTCGTTGACGTTTGCGGTCGGTACCCTAGTCCTTACGCAAAAGAAATCTTTGCGATAACCCTATTGGAAGCAACCGTTGAGAGCGGCAGTTGTTCTACTGCAACAGGGACATTGCAAGAAAAAATTGTTTCACAATCCGGCAACATTGCTCTCCAAGCTGACAACGTGCAGAGCAGAACCCACATCTGTACTAATGCTGGAGCGAATGAGTGTTTGGGTTTTGGATTTTGCATTTTCACCAAGCATGTAATTGAAATTCTAGAGATTTACTGGCCGCGGCTGGCGCAAGTGCCGGTCGTTAATTTTTAGTGCCAGAGGGGCCCATGATCAAAGGTTTTCCATATAGCAATAGCACCTCGTCTAAGAGACGAGTACCAGACGAACATCTCCGCACACCTCGCCAAATTTTCTCCGCTGAGCATGCATTGTGGTCGGCAGCACGGAGGCCGCAGGCATGAAGTCCGTAAAGGCCATCCTTGTTCTCGAGAACAACAGTGCGCTGTCCGGAGTGACAGGGCCGGTACCTACCGTACTGGTGGAAGTGCTGGGAAAGTCCACACTCCAGCGAACCATCGATGCGCTCATCACCGCGGGCGCGGATGAAGTAGTCGTTCTCAGCGATTCGGATTCCGCCAGCCCCGAAATGCGCGATCTCAGCGTGAGCAGTGCGAAGATCGTAAAAGGCGCAACAGAGAATCTTTGGCGCACCGCGGAAACCATCTTTACAAATTGCGCCGAAACAGCCACACACGTATTCCTTCTCAGGATAAACGCCTACATGGAGTTGAACTGGGATGCGATCGTTCAACACCATGACAAGTACTCCAACCGTATTACTCGCGTTTTGTATGGCGAAGATGGACAACGCCTCGACGTCTTCCTCGCCAGCGCTTCACGACGGAATGAAGTCGCGTTCTTGTTGCGTAGCGGATTACGACAGTTGCGGACAGAATGCATGCCCTACAAAGTGGGACAGAATAATGAAGATGAGTACATAAACCTGCTGGAGCATGAATTCGATCTTCGCCGACTGGCGACAGACGCATTGCACCTCACATGCAATCTTCGTCCCAATGGCATCGAGGTTCGGCCGGGTATTTGGGCAGGAGCGGGGAGCCACATCGAACGCAACGCCAGGCTCGTCGCTCCGGTTTATGTCGGACGGCGTGCACGGATCTGTGCGAACGCAGTGATTACGAGGGGAAGCGCGGTGGAGCACCACTGCATTATTGGGAGCGGCACGGTTGTTGAGAACGCAACGGTTTTGCCTTTCACGAAATTAGGCCCTGGGCTGGAAGTCTGCCACTCGATCATGGGACAGCGCCATATTTTTAACCTTCAGCGAAATCTATCAACGCCGATTCAGGACGCCAGGCTGGTCGACCAGGTTTCCACAAATGTCGGAAAACGGATTTTAGACAGCACGGCGGCATTGGTTTCATTCATGCCGCGTCAAATCGTGAACAGTCTCTTTGGAACTCCGCCTAAATCGGCGACGGCTTCACCCATCAATTATGCAGAGTCTTTCAAAACCCCTGACAAGCAGCCTGAACTGACTGCCGGGCTTGCCGTAGCGACGAGGAGATATGGAAACCAGTAGGCCCGTAGTGGTGAAGCGCATACCGGAAAGAATGAACCAAACGGAAGCGCGCAAATTCCTGCGCGATGTTGAGCCGCTGATCAATTCAGACAGGCCGCAGATTGTTTTCGATCTCTCCCTGGTCCGGCAGCTGGATGTCGCCGGTATCGAGGTCTTGTTGCAGTGCATGTCGCAGGTGATGAAAAGAGATGGCGACCTGAAGTTGGCCTCCCTGTCTGACCATGCAGCCATCATCCTGGAGTTGACACGTACAGACCGGCTTTTTGAGATTTATGAAACCAGCACTGACGCAGCACGCAGCTTCAGCATGTTCCTGCCGAACATGTTGCGGCGTCAGCACCAAAATCGATTTGCAGCCTGATCTCGTCATGAATACTGAACAGCAGCTCGCCGCTGTCGCGCCTCACAGCCCAATCACCCGGGAGGTGGCGGCTCCATTGCCAGCTTCCCGTGTGCTGAACGGCAGCGTCATCATGTTGATAGGCTCAGTCCTGGTCAGTGTCATCAATTTCTCTTACAACGTAGTTGTAGCCAGGAAGTTGGGACCGGCAGACTTCGGAAATGTCAGCGCAATCGCCACTTTATTGATGATGTTTTCCGCGCTGACGCAATCGTTTCAATTGCTATGCGCGAAATTTGTGGCCCGCAATGAATCATTCTGGGCCAAGTCCAGGATCTACCGCGGGC
>JAOAPH010000228.1 GCA_025462835.1 Candidatus Angelobacter sp.
AATCCAATGGGCGGCATAGTACGCTCTGCCGCTCTTCTCGAGGGGTCCCGGAAAGATCCGCAGGCCATCACCCGCAGTGCGATCTGGACCACAGACAAAACAGGTTGGAAAGGGATGGTTCATGAACGCGGGACTTTTTGCCGCTGCCCGGCTTGCCTCTTCGAACTCAACTTGGTCGATCGGCATATCTACTGCCCAGCTCAAAGGCGCAGCCTCCGCGATCAACTCATCACCATGCTTCACCAGCACGCCAGAGTTTGCGCCGTCGTTAGAATGGATTTGCAGGTCGCGTGCGATGGGGATGGGCTTTCGCAAAGTCACATCGGCTGGCACGCCCATGGCTGCGGAAATCAGTCCGCAAGTGTATCCGCCATTCCCGGATGTGGGTGGACCGCAGAAGCGCGTAGGAACAAAAATTGTGCGGGAATCCGTCACACTCTACCCTTTCTGAACAACGCGCCCGTCGCTTTCATCGCGCCGGCAATTCGCTTCCTCCAACTTTTCGAGAACAGCAGATCGACAAATCCTCGCATTTGGTCGTGAAATGCGCTGCCATATCCATACCACCAGACCTTGGGAATGCTGGGCAGCATCTCTGAGTCCACATACTTCGTGCGCACCATCTCTTCGAGACCCAAACGCCCGTGGGTCCTGCCCAGCCCGCTCGATTTCACCCCACCGTGCGGCGCCTCGCTGGTGCCGAAACAAGTCAGCACATCATTCACCATCACGGTGCCTGCCTCGATCTTGGAAGCTATCGATTCTCCACGCGCTCGATCTCTAGTCCAGACGCTTGCGGCCAAACCGAATTCGGAATCATTCGCCAGAGCAACAGCTTCTTCGTCAGTATCGAAGCGCACGATTGGCAGCACCGGCCCAAAAGTCTCGTCGCTGAGGATGCGGGAGCCCTTCACTACATCCACCATCACAGTGGGTGCATAGAAATTTTCGCCTAAGTCGGGAAGCCGTTTGCCCCCGATCAGCACGCGGGCTCCCTTCGAGACCGCATCGGCAACATGCGATTCCACAGTTCTCAACTGCTGCTGGCTGATCATCGGCCCGACTTCCGTCTCGGCATCCTTACCCTGTCCCACTTTCAGCGACTTCGTCTTCTCTACACAGCGCTCGACAAATCTGTCGTAGATATCACGATGCACGTAGCAACGCTCCACCGACAAACACGTTTGGCCAGCGTTCATGAACGCGCCCCACACTGCAGCGCTGGATGCCACCTCCACATTCGCATCCTCCAGCACGATCATTGGGTCTTTGCCACCAAGTTCCAGGACGACTGGCAGTAACCGCTCCGCTGCTACCATGGCAATCCGTTTACCTGTAGGCACGCTTCCGGTGAAGATCAACTTGTCTATAGGGGATTGCGTCAACGCAGCGCCAGTAGAACCATCGCCGATCACGACTTGGAACAAATCCGCAGGCAAGCCCGCAGAATGGAACAACTCGCCGAGTTTTAATGCCGTCAGCGAAGTCAACTCCGATGGCTTCAACACGACCGCATTTCCGGTGACTAAAGCCGACAGCACATCGCAAGCCGGAATCGAGAACGAATAATTCCACGGACTCACAATCCCAATGACTCCATGCGGTTCGCGCAATAGATAAGCGCGTTTTGTCTTCAGTGCGGGATTGCCGTGCGCTACACGCTCCGGCTTGAGAAATGATTTTGCAGCTTGGATGTAAAAGCGGACCGCATCGAGAACAACCACCACTTCCGTCAGCAGCGCCTCTACTTGGGGCTTCCCCGCTTCGAGGCTGATCTGCGCCGCCACTTCATCCTTGTTTGCGTAAAGTGCCCGCTGAAAATTTCGCAGCACACGGACGCGCTCTGAGATTGGCGTCTCTCGCCATGTCCGTTGTGCGGCGCGGGCGCGGACAACAGCCTCATTCACTTGCTCCTGCGAGGCGCACTCAAACTCGCCAAGCACTTCACCAGTAGCAGGATTGGTCGAAGTCACCTTGCGGCCTGTTGTTGTGGCTACTGTCTGCGCCATAGAAATCAGCCAATCTTACCTTAGCGGGATTCTCAATACTCCACGCTCACAAGGTACAAACCTCTTGCCGGCGCAGTTGCACCCGCCGCCGACCGGTTCCGTGCTTCCAGGATTCGACCGATATCCTCCGGCTTGAGCGTTCCCTTGCCCACTAGCAGGAAGGTCCCCACCAGGTTTCGAACCATATGATGAAGAAACCCATTCCCCCGGACGGTATACACCAGCTCATCTCCCCCGCGCTCCCACGCTGAGGTAAAGATCGTCCGCACATTTTCAGGGGTGCCGTCTACTTCGGATGACTGGGTTCGGTCGGGATCTACCGCTGCAAATGAAGTGAAATCATGCTCACCAATCACCAGAGTCGCAGCCTGTTTCATTGCCTCTTCATCCAGCGGATACGGATGGTGATACACATACTTCGCCAGAAATGGCGGACAGATGCTTCCGCGATAAATCCTGTATTGATAGGTCTTCGCCTGGGCACAATGTCGGGCGTGAAAGTCGGCTCGGACTTCTTCCGCCGACAGAACACGAATCGACTCCGGCAGCAAACTATTCAATGCCTTGACGAAATTCTCTAAAGGAATGGTTGAGGTGCTCTGGAATGAGGCTACCTGCGCCAGAGCGTGCACCCCGGCGTCGGTCCGGCCCGAACCTTGCGGCAGGACTTTCTCCCCTGTGATTCGTTGCATTACTTCCGCCAGAGTGCCTTGGATCGTGGGCCTGTCCGGCTGGACCTGCCAGCCGTTGAAGGCTGATCCGTCGTAAGAGAGGACGAGTTTGATATTGCGGTCGGACAATCGGGAATGGCTCAGTTTCGCGCTAGCCTAATGCTCTCCTACCAGAATAGAAATGCTGATTCTTACCAACAAATTACAAGAATCCCTAGTTCCCGGCTTTCATCTTTTCTGGGATGACTTATACTATCGTACTTCCCTGATTGCTCTTGTCCCCCGCAGGCACTAATGCCAGTGCCCGCAACATGGAACTAATCTGGGCATCGGTTCGTATACTTTCTTGCAAGCAGCCCTAAATTGATTCATGGTGACCATTCACCGTCATAGCAGTCTTAGAACAGTTGTTTCAACAAATAGTTCATAGTCGGAGATCGAGCATGCGAGTTTTGCGTCACATGGTGACAACCAGCAAGAATCTACTTGTTCTGGCGACGACATTCACTTTGGTGTTCCCTGCCAGCGTGTTCGCGCAGGACGCCCCTACGGCACCCAGTGCTACCAAAACCCCTGCCACACAGCGTTCGCTGGTGGACTTTACCAAGCCGAATCTGCATTTTCCGAATCCACTTGGGCCTTACAAGGCGCATCAGGTACAGGAGCCGGACTTTTCCAACACGCCGCGCATCGACCAGCTGATCAAGAATGGCGAGTTGGTGCTGTCGCTTAACGATGCCATCGCCCTCACACTTGAGAACAATCTGGATCTGGCGATTGCCCGCTACAATCTGAACATTGCCGATACAGACATTCTGCGAGCCAAGGCCGGAAATAGCATCCGCGGCGTAGCTACCGGACTCGTCACCGGCACACCCGGCGGCGGACAAGGTGGCTTCGGAACTGGCGCATCGGGCGCTGGCGCTGGCGGCACCACCGGCGGCGCAGGTGGCGCAGGTGCAGGAAGTTCAGGACTGGTGCAGTCGACTCTCGGGGCAACAGGACCGGCCGTTCCGCAATTCGATCCCTCATTGACATCAAGCCTGCAGATTGAGCACGCGGTGTTCCCGCAATCGAATACCATCACCACAGGTGTGCCCATCTTGCAGCAGAATAGCGGGACGGCGAACTTTGCCTACAATCAGGGCTTCGCCCCCGGCACGAATGTGTCGGTTGGCTTTAATAACAGCCGTCTAACCACCAATAGCTTGGGAAGCTTCTTGAATCCTTCTTTGAACAGCAGTTTTCGTTTCACTCTGCAACAACATCTGCTTCAGGGATTCGGAATCGCTTTGAACAAGCGGAATATCTACATTGCTAACAACAACAGGAACATCTCCACCCAAGCCTTCCGCAATCAAGTGATTTCTACCGTTTCCCAGATCCAGAATATCTATTGGGACCTGGTAAATGCTTATGAAGATGTGAAGGTAAAACAGCGTTCGCTTTCGCTGGCGGAAAAAACAGAATCTGATAACCGCAAGCAGGTGGAGATCGGGACTCTGGCGCCTATCGAGATCGTCCGTGCGGATTCTGAAGTTGCCACCCGCAGGCAAGACCTGATCATTTCTCAAACTAACCTGCAATTGCAACAGGCGCTCATCAAGAACGCACTTACCCGCAACTTGTCGGATCCTTTGCTTGCCACCATCCCGGTCATACCTACTGACACGATGGTGTTGCCGAAAGAAGAACCGATCACGCCTGTTCAAGACTTGGTCAAGCACGCGATTGAGAAGCGCCCTGACCTGGAGCAGTCACGCATAGATTTGGTCAACCGTGACATCTCAAAGAAGGCTGCAAAGAACTCGCTGCTTCCGGCAGTCGATCTGGTTGCGTTTTATGGGGGCTCAGGTCTGGCGGGTTCGCAAAACCCGCTTAGGACCTGCGCTGCGGCTACATGTACTCAGGCAGAACTTGATGCTGGGAGGCTGGCTCCAGGGACTGTTGGTGCAGCCGGATTCGGAGACTCATTCGGCAGCTTGTTCGATTCCAGTGCGCCCGACAAAGGTGTTGGACTCCAGATCACCATCCCTATCCGCAACCGCTCAGCCCAGGCTGACCAGATTCGTTCTGAGTTGGAATTGCGGCAGGCGCAGCTCCGTTATTTGCAGCAGCAAAACCAGGTTGGCATTGACGTCCGCAATGCCCAGTTCGCACTCCAACAGAACCGAGCCCGGGTGGATGCTGCAATCAGTGGCCGCCAACTCGCGCAGGAGAGTCTGGACGCGGAGCAGAAGAAGTACACGCTGGGAGCGTCAACCAACATCCTCGTCCTGCAGGCGCAGCGCGATTTGGCTGTGTCCGAATCGAACGTTGTAGCCGCGATGGCCGCTTATGAGAAATCGCGCGTGGCACTGGACCAGGTTACCGGCGACACTCTCACTAAGCTCGGGATCGTGTTGAATGACGCCGAAGCAGGTGTAGTCAAACAAACCCCGCAAGTCCCTGATGTAGTCACCGCCACACCCACAAACAAATAACCCTCTCCCAGAAAAGTAAAAGCCCTGGCAGTTGCCAGGGCTTTTTGCTGCGATATCAAATTTCTTAAGCCAGATTCAGCACGCGCCTGAAAGACCCTTTATCGTTTTCAATCTTCTGCTGCAGCAACGTGATCGCATAGATAAGTTGCTCGGGACGCGGCGGACATCCGGGAACATAGATATCCACGGGAATCACCTGGTTCACACCTTGCACGAGTGCGTAGTTATTAAAAACTCCACCAGAGGTCGCGCATGCGCCCATGGAAATGACCCATTTGGGTTCCGGCATCTGCTCCCAGAGTTGACGGATCACCGGCGCCATCTTTTGTGAGACGCGTCCGGCGATGATCATCAGGTCCGACTGTCGCGGCGAGGGACGAAACACCTCCGCGCCGAATCTTGCGATGTCAAAGCGTGAGGCTCCCATGGCCATCATTTCGATGGCGCAGCATGCCAGTCCGAATGTCATCGGCCAGACTGAACTCTTCCGCGCCCAATTGATGGCGCTGTCCAGAGTAGTCATGATCAAACCTTCCGGCTGATCACTCTCTCCGAACGCAACCTTGTGGATGGTCGTGGACCTGCCTGCAAGATTCTCGGCTCTATCAGTTCCTTCGCTCATGTGTTCAATTCTATCCTGTTGTTTATTCCATGCCAACCAAATCAACTCTTGGAAATCCGTGAATATTACGCCCCAGTACAAAGCGTGCGTTGTTCCCTGCATCGGACACAGCATGGCTGCCGCAAAAGCGAAAAGACTGTGTTTCCTTGTCATTGAAGTGGAACCGGCTCAAGGATTATCCACAAGAAAATTGCTCATTGAAACCGCCAAGCACAATGTGATTACCGCGTACAGCGGCAAGGAAGGGATGCAGACATTCGATCGCTTTCCTCAGGTCGACGCAGTCGTAGTTGACTCTCAATTGCGGGACATGAAATGTGAGGAAATCTCAAAGTACATCAAGAGTCAGAACCCACTTATCAGAGTGATCGCCCTTTCGCCTCGTGACGAGCTTCCAAAGAATGTCTGCAATTCAGATCGCGTTGTGCTCGCTCACGATCCCGCGGCTCTACTCTCGTTACTCGAGGAGTTGGGGTCTGCGCCGGTCTTGTGACTACGGGTTCAGGACGATCTTTCCAAACTGCTGGCTCTTCTCCAATCGCTCATGCGCGGCGCGAGCCTCTCGCAGCGGGAAGGTCTTGTCAACTACGGGCTTCAATTTTCCGCTGAAGACGTGTTTCAGCACTTCGTGCAACTCGCCCATGGTACCCATGTACGAGCCAAGAAATGACAATTGCTTTGCAAACAGGACACGCAGATCGAATTGCGCCTCCGGACCGGTCGTAGCACCGCAGGTGACTAGCTTGCCGCCCGGTTTGAGCGATTTAACGCTCTCATTCCATGTGGCCTTGCCTACATGTTCAAGCACGATGTCGACTCCGGCCCTGGCGGTGATCTTCTTGACCTCATCGGAGATCTTTTCTTTGTAATGATTGATCGTGTAATCCGCGCCGAGTTCACGCGATTTGTCCAGCTTGGCCTCGTCACCGGCGGTGGCAATGACTTTCGCGCCCAGCATCTTGGCAATCTGTATCGCCGCCGACCCTACGCCCGAGCCTCCGCCCAGCACCAATACGATCTGGCCAGCTTTGATATCGCAACGTCCAACTAGCATGTGCCATGCAGTAAGGAATACCAGGGGAATGCTGGCAGCTTCGTCGTACGTGAGTGCAACCGATGCAGGGATCGGGATCACACTCACTCGCGGCACGGCAATGTATTCGCGGTTGCCACCGTCATTCAGATATCCGAGCACGGTAAACTCGCGACACATATTCTGCCGCCCCTCCATACATTGCTGGCAGTGTCCGCAGAAGTTCATGGGCGCGAGTAGAACGCGTTGACCAGTTTTCAAGTCATTGATGTACTCGCCTACCTCCGCAACGTCCCCGGAGACATCACTCCCATTGATGTGCGGCAGTGTCACTCCCGGCAATCCCTTGCGTATCCATAAGTCCAAATGATTCAGCGCGCATGCCTTCACGCGGATCAGCACTTCGTCCTTGCGCATCTCCGGCTCAGGCACATCTTCATACTTCAAGACTTCCGGACCGCCAAACTCATGGAACCGAACAGCTTTCATTCTCGTCTCCTCGGCAACCAAGCAATTTACCACGGCGACAAGAACTGACGGGCGAACTGCCGGCCCAGCCAGAACTGCCCATATCGTTGTACAATCCGCTCGCGATAGGGAGTGTCTATATGGATAGAAGAACTTTTCTAAAAACAGCCGCGATTGGAACTGCCGCTCTAAGTGCGACCGGATTTTCCTTCGATGTAGATGGATCGAAACGCAAGCCGCTGAAGAACTGGGTGTGGCTTACTGTCGATACGAAGAAATCAGCAGACGAATGGAAAGCCCTTTTCGCAACCATGCGGGAGTCCGGAGTTCAGGTCATCGTCCCTGAGGTCTACGACGGCAAGAACGCGTTTTTCCCTAGTACACGATTGCCGGTAAGCACTGACCTTTTGGGAACGATGTTGCCTCTAGCACACGCAGCAGGACTCGAAGTCCATGCGTGGATGTGGTGCATGCCGTGCATGATTCCCGAGATCATGTCGAAGCATCCCGATTGGTACAACGTAAACGCGAAAGGAGAGTCGGCGGTCGACAAGCCCGCTTATGTTGATTACTACAAGTTTCTCGATCCCGGTCGTCCCGAGGTCCGCGAATTTATTCAGGGCACGGCGAAGGAACTGGCGAACATCGCCGAGCTCGACGGAGTACACCTCGATTACATTCGCCACCCCGACGCCATTCTCGCTTCAGGGCTGTGGAAGAAGTACAACATCGTTCAGGACAAGGTTTATCCGCCCTACGATTACGGATACACCGATTTTGAGCGGACTGAATTCAAGAAACTGCACGGCCGAGATCCAATGCAGATCAAAGATCCTACGAATGACAGCGATTGGATGAAGTTCCGTTATGACATGGTCACCGATCTTGTAAATCAATACCTCGTCCCCGCCGTCCACGCGAAAGGCAAAGTCATCAGCGCTGCCGTCTTCCCTGGCCCAACGCTCGCGAAGCAGATGGTCCGCCAAGATTGGGGACGCTGGAACCTCGACGCATTCCTTCCGATGCTCTACAACAGCTTTTACCAAGCAGGTCCGGAGTGGGTAAAGCAGCAAACGCGTGAAGGAGTATCAACCGTGAAACGACCGGTTTACAGCGGCCTGTTCATTCACGACATGGACGAACCCAAATTCACGCAGACGGTCGACATGGCCTTGAAAGGCGGCGCATCGGGCCTCGCCCTCTTTTCCGGCGGCGGCATGACGCCGGCAAAGTGGAAAATCCTGAAAGACGTTTCTAAGTCCTGACTACACCCCGCCGGGGGCATCTCGCCCCCGTTTTTCATTTGAAGCAAAAGCCAGGTGCTGAACTACAATCTTCAACATGTCTCCAGCACTCGACATTCTCGCCATCGCCGCTCATCGCGACGACGTGGAGCAGACTTGCGGCGGTACCCTTCTCAGGATGGCTCAAGAAGGACACCGCACCGGTATCCTTGACCTCACTCAAGGTGAACTCGGCACACGCGGCAGCGCTGATGACCGCGCTCGCGAAGCCAGCGACGCAGCCGCGATCCTAAAAGTAAGTTGGCGCTATGCGCTCGACATCCCCGATGGTCGTGTCGAAAACACTTGGGAGAACCGCTTGAAGATCGCGCAAGTGATCCGGGAGCAGCGTCCTCGCGTCGTCATTCTGCCTTACTGGAAAGGACGCCACCCCGACCACTACACCTGCTCCACAGTTGGATATGAAGCCTGCTTTCTCGCTGGATTGACGAAGCTGCAGATTGCAACCGAACTTGGCAAGGCGGCGGGCAAGAGCCTGGACCGATTGCGAGATCTCGGCCCTCATCGTCCATTCAAGATTGTTTATGCCACGCTCTATTACGACATCCGTCCCAGTTTCGTCGTCGATATCACTGACCAGTTTGAAGCCCGCCTGGAATCCATCTACGCCTATAAGACCCAGTTCTCTGATCAGGAAGCCGGCAAGGGCGACTTCCCTGCCAACGCCGAGATTCGCGAGCGCGTCGCTTCCATGGCCCGATACTACGGTTTGCTGGCAGGCGTGAAATATGCCGAGCCATTTCTGCAAAAGGAAGTCGGCTTGGTGGATGACCTCACACAGATTCCGGTGAAATCAATCTGAGCCTGCGGCTAGGGCACTGCCAACGAAAGGGGCTTTCCAGCCTTGCCATTCGTATACTTAAGGCAAAGGCCCCATGCTTGCCCTTCGAGACAATCTTTCGCAGACCTTCGGTGCTTTGCGCGCGCACAAGCTCCGCGCTTCGCTCACCATGTTGGGGCTCACCATGGGCGTGGCTACCCTCATCACGGTCATGACCCTGGTGCAGGGAGCGAACCTATTCGTTGAACAAAAGATTGCCAATCTCGGCACGAATGTTTTTCAGATCGCGCGCACACCCTTCGCCGTCACTGATTTCAACATCATCATCAAATCGTTGAAATACAAAAAGATCGAGATCGATGACATGCTCGCCATTGCGGAGCGATGTCCCGCGTGCGAAGCCGTCGGCGCCAGCGCCAGCACTACAGTCCGGGCGCGATACCAAAACAAAGAGGCCACCGACGTCAGCCTTGCCGGACAGACCGCCAGCATGGCTGACATCGATACGCGCAAGATCGAACGAGGACGACCCTTCACGCAATCTGAATCCGACCACAACGCGCATGTCTGCCTGGTGGGCGACACGCTCGCCGAACAATTTTTTCCCGGCGAATCTCCGGTGGGGAAAGTGATTCGCGTCGGCACCGACGATTTCACCGTCCTCGGAACGCTGGAAAGAGTCGGCAGTATTCTGGGCCAGGACCAAGATAATTTCGTAATTGTTCCCATGCCAGTGTTCCTGCGGATGAACGGCATCCACAGCAGCCTCACAATCAATATCAGGGCGACGCAAGGAAATTTCGAGAAGGCGCAAGACCAGGCGCGGCTTGTGCTTCGCGCTCGACGCCACATCACTGGAAACATGGAAGAGGACTTCTTCGTCGGCACGAAGGAAAGCTACATGGCGCTATGGCGTCAGATCAGTTCCGCATTCTTCGCTGTCTTCATCATGGTCAGTGCGATTTCCGCCATTGTCGGCGGCATCGTCATTATGAATGTCATGCTGGTCAGCGTGACCGAGCGGCGCAAAGAGATCGGCGTCCGCCGCGCCATGGGCGCAACCCGGTTCGATATCCTTGAGCAATTCATAGCTGAGAGCGTGGTGCAGTGCATCTTCGGCGGACTCGTCGGCGTCAGCCTCGGATTCCTGATTGCATTGGTGCTGCGCAATTACAGCCCGTTCCCCGCAGTGGTGCAAACGTGGGTTGCAGGACTCGGCGTCGTTCTCAGTTCGATCATCGGCTTGTTCTTTGGCATCTATCCCGCGGTGCGCGCATCGCAGCTGGATCCCATCGTCGCACTGAGGTCTGAGTAGATGGCCATCATGTCGATCTCGCAGGCTCGAGAGAACCTATACGTGGCATTGGAGACTCTGCGCTCGCGAAAAGTGCGGTCTGCTTTGACGGTCATCGGCATAGTGATCGGCGTTGCATCGGTGATCTCTGTAGCCGCCATCATCCAGGGACTGAACAAGTTTGTCGCGGACAGGGTTGCATCGCTCGGCTCGCGTACTTATTTTGTCTCGCGTTTCCCACCCGCCACCGATCCCGCCCGCTGGCCTGAGAGTATCCGCATCCGCAAGTATTTTGACTACAACTACGCTGACCGCATTCTCGAAAGCTGTCCCGATGTGAAAACGATCACCACTTTCGGAACCCGCGGCTTCTTCTTCGGCGATAGCAACATCGTTACCAACGGCGCGCAGAGCGTAGAGAAGGTCATCGTTCGCGGCGCCGAGCCCCAATATGCTCAGACTCTGCCCCTATTTTCTGTCGCCAATGGCCGATTCATCAGCGCGTTTGATGAAGAGCACGCCCGCCCCGTAGTGGTTTTGGGAGCGGCCATCAGTGACTCGCTTTTTCCCACTTCGGACGCTCTGGGCAAAACCGTTCGCATCAACGGTAGCCTCTATGAAGTTATCGGGGTCTTCGAGCACGATCAAGGAATGTTCGTTGGACCGTCGGTAGATGATTTCGCCATCATCCCACTCAGCAATTTTCATAAGCGGTATCCCGACGCCAAAGAACTCATCATGGCCTACACCATAGCTTCTGACGTAAGCGTTCAGAAGGCACAGGATGAAGTGGTGCAGGCGATGCGCAGGTTGCGACATGTTCCAGCTGAAAAGGAAAATGACTTCGAACTGAGTTCGCCTGATTTTCTAAGCAATCTTTGGAACCAACTCACGGGAGCACTCGTGATCTTGACTACGGTGATCAGTTCGGTCGGGCTGATCGTTGGCGGCATTGGAGTGATGAATATCATGCTCATCTCCGTGACCGAGCGCACGCAGGAGATCGGTGTCCGCAAAGCGATTGGCGCCCGCAGGGCAGATATCCGCCTACAGTTCCTGCTGGAAGCGATCTTCCTCACGCTTCTAGGCGGCACCATAGGAATATTGATAGGCGCGGCTATTTCTGGGCTGGTACGAACACTGGTGCCGTCGGTCCCAGCAACTCTCTCGTATCTGTGGGTATCGATCGGATTTGCAATATCAGTGGGAGTGGGACTCTTCTTCGGTTACTACCCCGCAAACCTGGCTGCCAACTTGGACCCTATCGTCTCGTTGCGGTACGAGTGAAGTTCTAACACCTTATCTTTAATTGTTAGTATCCTTTGTGTTTGTCTACTACACTCAGCAGCGGCTCGCCAGCCAGGTAGCGTCGTATGTTTTCCGAGATTTGTTGATAGTGGCGCTCCCAAAGTTTTTCCGTGACCGCGGCCGTGTGCGGAGTGATGAGCACATTCTCCAGCCGCCAGTATGGCGAATCCGTGGGAAGCGGTTCGTGTTCGAAGACATCCAGCCCGGCTCCCGCAATTTGTTTCTGCTCCAGCGCGGAGATAAGGGCGACATCATCGATCAACGGCCCGCGGCTGACGTTGATCAGATAAGCTTCCTTCTTCATCTGCTTCAGACGCTCGGCATTGATGATGTGGCGAGTCGCCGGGGTAAGCGGCGCAGCCAGGACGACGAAGTCTGCCTGGGACAGCGCAAAATCCAAATCGTTGGTGCTCAGGACCGAATCCGCTCCATCAGCTCCCTTTTCCGGATGCTCACGGACGGCAATCACCCGCATCCCTAACGCTCGCGCGCGCTTCGTGAATTCCCGCCCAATGCTGCCCATACCAATCAGGCAAACGGTAGAGTCTGCCAGTTCACGAGTGGTCGGCTTCTCTTCCCAGATCGCCTGTTGTCCCCAGACTCGCGCCTCCTGCAATCGCATCGCCGACGGCAACCGTTTCGCCAACGCAAAGATCAGCGCCAGCGCATGTTCCGCGACCACAGGCCCATGAATCTCGCGCGCATTGGTGACCACTACATCGCTGGCGACCATCGCTGGAAACATGAGTTGGTGGACTGCAGCCGCGGGAGAATGTACCCACTTCAATTTTCGGGCGTGAGCAAATTGCTCAGGACGGATTGACCATGCGATTGCCACTTCGGCATCGGCAATCTCTTCGGCCACGCCTTCGTATCCAGGCAGATGCACAACCTGGTGCTCAGGGAAATCTCTTCGAAGACGATCCGCCAGCCACTCGGGAGCATTCCAGAGGACAAAATTATGGTGCAGCGCAATCAATATTTTCATTAAGGTTGGCGCACCAAGAGATTTCGCGCAATGCAGTGGAGGGATGTGCCTTACTTAAAACACTTCACCAATGTATTAGCGATTGCCACCAACTTCTGCAAGTCTGGCGGGCCAAAATCATTTCCTGCGGCTGGGGCAGAGGTGCCTTTGCGGCAAACTTGGATCACTCCCAACACTCCGGTCGGCGACACTACCGGTGCGGTCATGAGTTTCTGAATGATGTGCTTCTCTTCTTTGTGCAGTCCCGGCTCCGGCTTCTTTCCCAACTCCACGGATTCGAAGACGCTGGCATGCTTCGTTTGCGCGAAATTATTGATTGCTTCAGCACGCTTCGTGGTGGCCGTCCGTGCAGCCACGGAAGAACCGGTATTCAAGGGAATGCTACCCACCTGGTGCAGCTTTGAAGGGTACATGAACACCAGCAATGTCTTCTCCAGCTTCAAGATGGCGACTTCGTCAGCATGGACAGAGAAAGTCTTTGCCAGTTCCGTGGCGATGCGCTCGGCAGTATGCGGATTCATTCCCTCCGCTTCACACTCCGTAGCCATCTGCGAAAATGCGAGTACCGGGGTCGCCATGTGTTCTCCTGTGGAACGCTGTAAGGTGACAAAAATAGAGATGCTGGCCGCCCATTATAGCGGCAAGCCCTGAACTTTCAAATATCAACTAAGAGTCATTGCAGCCGCTTCAACAGCCCATTCGCCTTGCGAAACCACGGCCGTTCGCGCCGCCTCAAGTACGCAGGCATCGAATATTTCTTGTCCAGCAGCTTCTGCGCCCATTCCCGCGCCTCTGCATTTCGTCCTTGGCTTTGCAGGAACAGCGCGTAATTGTAAAGGCTCTCGGAAATGGTAGAGGTCTGCGTCACGGCCGCGAAGAGTTCTTCTGCCTTCTCCGGTCGGCCGGTGTTAGCGTAGGCATGCGCCAATAGCGCCTGTGCGCGGAGAAAATCGTACTTCGGGTCAGCCACCACTACGTTTTCCAGGTCGCCGACTGCTACCGGAAAATCGCCCATCTCGATCTCGCATATCGCACGCCGATAAAACGGATGCGGCGAATCTGTCCTCGACGAAATTGCCTTGTCATAGCACTCGCGCGCCCGCGCGAATTTCCCGTCTTCAAAGTACATGTCCGCCAGCTCTTCATAGTTCCCCGCCGACGGATTGTCATGCACGATCTGTTGCAACTCGCCGATCCGCTTCGCGCGGCTGAAGTGCTGGAACGAATCGCGCAGAAGCCCCAGATCCGGGATCACTTCAACAAAGATATAAACCAGCGCACCCAGCCCCTGCCCCAGCAATATGATCCATAACCAAAAAAGGTTGGGACGGCGGCGGATGAAGTGGATCAGCGCAATCGCCACCAGGATGAAGCTCCAAGGATTGAGAAAGATTCCGAACATTGCGAAGGAACGCAATATAGCACAAGGCTTGCATACTAATGGAAGGCAGTAGCGGTCAGGTGCTTAAAGGCAGCCTAACTTTCAACGGCTTTGTCGTCCAGTTGCTTAGCCGTACTCTCATCACCACGGGATTGAACAAATTCATCGAGAATCGAAGGTAGTGGATTTTCTGCTTGTTGGCAGATTTAAAGCTGAAAAACCCTATCGTGTCAGTTCTAGTGGCCTCATTACAAATCTGCCAGTCCGGACCACACTCTTCCACCAAAACACTCTTGATTGCAGAACCCATCTGATCTACAACGACGCCCGAGAGAGATTTCGAAACCTGCACAGTCCCAATCTCAACTGTCTCGATGCCAGCGCGAGTTTCTACTGGGATCGTAGTCAGCACCAGAGCAACCGAAATGGCCGTAGCGAATTTAATGTGCTGAACTGTATACGGTTACAGAGCATTTACGTCAACAAGATAAAAAACAGCTCTGATAAACTTGAAGCACCTTGACACTGCCGATCCGACTTCTCGCCATAGACATTGATGGCACCTTATTGAACTCGCAGTTCACAATCTCCGCACCCGATCTCGCTGCTTTGCGCCGGGTTAACGAGCTCGGAATCGAACTACTACTCTGCACCGGACGTCGCCATACCTTCGCACTCCCTATCTCTCGACAGCTCGGATTCGACCACTGGCTCTGTTCCTCGAACGGCGCAGTCACTCGTTCCAGCAACGGTGAATCTTTTCATCGCGAACTGCTGCCGGCCGGGATCGCCCGATTGCTGATGGCTCATATGCAAGAGTTTCGTGGTGGCACCGTGCTCACCTTTGACAAGGAAACGCAGGGTGCGTTAGTTGTTGAACGCACGGACGAACTCGCAACCAGCGTTGCCCGGTGGCTGCAAACGAACGCTCCGTTCATTTCCCATGTCACACCTATTGAAGATTGCCTCACCACTGATCCTCTTCAGGCCATGTTCTGCGGCACCATCGAGCTCATGAAGAGGGTGGAAAGCGCTTTGCTCGACTTCCCTCAACTGCAGAGTCTGACAGTGCTGAAGACGCAATATGACAATCGAGATCTCTGTCTGCTCGACATTCTGAATCGCGGTTGCTCCAAAGGGCATGCTCTTGAACGCTGGGCAAAGAGCCGTGGAATCGAAAAATCGGCGATTATGGCCATCGGCGACAACTATAATGATGTGGAAATGCTCGAAGTAGCTGGGCACCCCGTGATTATGGGCAATGCCTGCGCGGAGTTGAAACAACGCGGATGGACTGAAACGCTATCCAACGATCAATGTGGAGTTTCAGCCGCACTGCAGCAGGTATTAGGAACAGAAGTGGTGGCACTCTAAATTGCGATCGATAAGACAAATCGTCATCTTCATGTCGCTGGCGGCGGGATCCGCCCTCGCCGCCGATGACGCATTGCTTCGCAACGGCTTTACGATCCGCCACGACCATCGCGAACTCTTGCCGGACGGCCGCACCACACGCCTGTATATCTCCTCAGACAACAAGAACTTTGTCGACGTCCCCACAGAAAACATCGCCAGTTTCGAAGCCGTTCCAGTCGAAGCCGCACCGCCTACGGTGCCGGTTGCTGCAGCCAAATCTGAAACGCTCGGCGACATCGTTCGCGATGCCAGCGATAAGCACCTCATCGACGAAGACCTTATCAACAGCGTCATCCGTGCGGAAAGCGACTCCAATCCCAAAGCCGTTTCGCCCAAAGGCGCGCAGGGCCTCATGCAACTCATGCCCGCTACCGCCCGCAACCTGGGCGTGACTAACTCCTTTGACTCCCGAGCAAATGTTGAGGCAGGCACCCGATACCTCCACGAAATGCTCGTGAAATTCGATTTCGATCTCGCCAAAGCACTGGCCGCCTATAACGCCGGCCCAAATCGCGTTTCGCAATATAAGGGTGTGCCTCCTTATAATGAGACGCGGGCCTACGTCATTCGGATCATTAAGGACTTCAATCGCAAAAAGCTGGCCGCTGCGTCAGCCAGCGCAAGTGCCGCAAGAAAAGCTAAGAAAGCTACTGTCAAGGCCCCACCCTCAAAGACTTAGCTGGCTACACGGTTCCCGCCGGCGCATTGGTATCTGCTCAACCTATGAACAAGAAGCGCATTGTGCTCACGATAGTCGTGATTCTGGTCTTGGCCGCACTGACCTACCTGCAGTTCCGCACATGGCGCAGCTTCAATTGGCATGTCTTCTTTGAGCAGACAAGAGAAGCCAATCTCTGGCGCATTGCATCCGCCGTCCTCATCATCTACGGCGGATATTTTCTTCGGGCATTGCGATGGCAAGTCATGCTGCGCCCCATCAAGAACGTGTCGTGGAGACACCTTATCTCTCCCACATTTATCGGATTCACCGCGCTCGCCGTCCTGGGACGTCCCGGAGAATTGATTCGTCCGTATCTCATCGCGCGAAAAGAAAGACTTCCCGTCTCCTCACAGATGGCGGTGTGGACGGTGGAACGCATCTTTGACATGGGATGCTTCGCCATCTTGGTGGCGCTTGACTTGATCTTCGCACCATCGCTTCAGGACCTGCCCTACTTTCGAGAATTCAGGCGCGCCGGATTCGTCCTCATAGGCCTCATCACTTCAGTTGGGATTGTTGCTTTTCTTATATGGCGCAACGGGCCCGGCATCGCCGCTTCGCTTGAACGCTGGCTGTCCCCAATCTCAACGACCATGGCAAAAAGCATCGCTGGTAAGGTGCGTGCCTTCGGCAAGGGATTGCACACCATCCGCGATCTAAAATCCTTCGCGGAGTTGGTTATCCTCTCGCTTGGACTCTGGCTTTCAATCGCCTTTGCCTATCTGCAAGTGACTCGTGCATATCCCGAACCGCTCCGGCATATGCAGCTCTCTCACATTATTCTGCTCATGGGATTCAGCATCGCAGGTTCTGCCGTTCAATTACCAGTAATCGGTGGCGGCTCACAGTTGATGACGATTGTTGCACTCGAGCATGTCTTTGAAATGCCACACGAATTAGCCCTGAGTTGTGGAATATTGCTTTGGCTAGTCACATTTGTATCTTCCAGCCCGATCGGACTCCTCATCGCACGCCGGGAACACGTGAATCTGGTGAAGCTTTCCGAAGAAGCCGAACCCGCGTAGTCCCTTCCGTTCCATGGCACCTACCTTCTACAACGCCTGTTACAATCTACTTTCGGAATAAAATTTGTTGCCTTTTCAAGATCGCCAGCCATGAAGTGTCCCTTCTGTGGGTTCATGAATGACAAAGTAGTGGACTCCCGCGAGAGCAAGGAGGGCGAATCCATCCGCCGCCGACGGGAATGCCTGAAATGTGAGCGGCGTTTCACCAGCTACGAACGCATCGATGAGATTCCCTACATGGTCATCAAGAAAGACGGCCGGCGCGAAAAATTCGAACGCCAAAAAGTCCTGGCCGGGGTCTTGCGTGCTTGTGAAAAGCGCCCCATCTCCATGGGAAAAATGGAGCAACTTGTGAATGAAGTCGAATCCTATGTCATCGATTCGCCTGAGCGCGAACGCACCGCCAGCGAAGTCGGCGGGATGATCATGAATGGACTCAAGCAGCTCGACAAAGTTGCCTACATCCGCTTTGCCTCCGTGTATCGCGACTTCAAAGACGTAAGCGAATTTCGCGCCGAACTGGAAGATCTGCTCAACGCCAAAGAGGGCAAGCCGGCGAAAGCAAAGAAGAGCGCTAACTAAGTTTCTAGGACAGCAAACAACGAATCATGGCTCATAAAATCACATTACTGCCCGGTGACGGCATCGGCCCCGAAGTGGCTACGGCGACAGTCCGCATCCTCGAAGCTACTGGCGTTAAGTTCGAATGGGAAAAATTCGAAGTCGGCGCCGAAGCTTTCCTCAAGTACAAGGAATACGTACCCAAGGACGTCTACGAATCCATTGAGCGCAACCGCGTCGGGCTAAAAGGCCCCGTAACGACGCCCATCGGCGGCGGCTTCGCCAGTATCAACGTCTCGTTGCGAAAGAAATACGAGCTCTTCGCCAACTTTCGTCCAATCAAGAATTTGCCCGGCATTCCCACGCGATATCCGGGAGTAGATCTCATCATCGTCCGCGAAAACACCGAGGGCGAGTACGTTGGCATCGAGCATGAAGTGGTTCCCGGCGTGGTTGAAAGCATCAAGATCATCACCGAGAAAGGTTCCACCCGCGTCTCCAAGTTCGCGTTTCAATACGCGCGGGATTTCAAGCGCAAGACGATCCATGCCATTCACAAAGCCAACATCATGAAGATGAGCGACGGCCTCTTCCTCGCCTGCGCGCGCAAAGTCTCCAAGGATTACCCCGAGATTACCTACGCCGAGAACATTATCGACGCCACGTGCATGCAGTTGGTGATGAACCCCTATCAGTATGACGTTCTGCTGATGGAAAACCTTTACGGCGACATCGTCTCCGATCTCTGCGCCGCTTTTGTCGGCGGACTCGGCCTCGTGCCCGGCGCAAATCTAGGGCACGAGTGCGCCATATTCGAAGCTGTCCACGGCTCCGCGCCCGATATCGCAGGAAAAAATGTTGCCAACCCCACTGCCCTGCTCCAGTCAGGTGTGCTGATGCTGCACCACATCAAGGAGCATGAGGCCGCAGAGAAGGTCCAGAACGCATTAGAGTTCGTTTACCGCAAAAAGAAAGACAAGCTGACCCGCGACATCGGTGGTCCCGCTTCGACCAACGAATTTGCAGACGCAGTCATTGAAGCCCTCGCCGATCCGCAATCCCAGGCTCCTTATGTCGAGCCCACAGAAAAGGTCGCGGCCTCCTCATAATGCATTTGCGATTCGTCTTTCTTTTTGCACTTCTTCTTGTCGGCTGCTCCAGCACGAAACAGGAGACCGCGCAGAAGTCATCCCAACCTCCCACTCCCATCGACGTGGCCACTGCCGGCACCATCACTGGCACAATCACTTTTTCAGGTGATGCACCAAAACCCGAAAAGATCGACATGTCCCAGGACCCGGCATGCGTCATCGGCACCGAACCGAATTTCAGCCAATCGTTCGCGGTCGATAAAGGAAAGCTCCAAAACGTCTACGTGTATATAAAGGACGACCTCGGCAATCGCGTTTTCGCCACTCCTTCTGAGGCTGCCACGCTTGACCAGCACGGTTGCCGATACGTGCCACACGTCATGGGCGTCATGGTCAACCAGAAGCTGCGCATCCTCAATAGCGACGTTGCCATGCACAACATCCACCCTGCGGCACAAGTGAATCAATCGTGGAATGTTTCGCAATCACCGAAGGGCGATCCAATCGAACAAACCTTCTCCAAACCCGAACTGATGATTCCCGTGAAATGTAATCAACACCCGTGGATGAAGATGTACCTCAACGTCTCGCCGCACCCTTTCTTCTCCGTCAGCCGGAGAGACGGCACCTTTGAGATCAAAGGTCTTCCGCCCGGCGTCTACACCATCGCCGCCGTCCACGAACGCATGGGCGAGAAGACGCAAAAGATTACCGTTGGCGCAAAAGAAACAAAGGCCGTCGATTTCGCATTCACTGCGGCCGATGCCAACAAATAGTTGAGCCACTGAGCAAAGGATTCGGAATGTCTCCGCAGAACCTGCCTTTACAACGAAAACACCCAAAGACTTTCTCTGTGTCCTCCGTGCTCTCCGTGGTGAAAGCCTTTGCCTTTCCTCTGTTAAAATCTAGTGTTCCCCTTCATGTCGGGATTCATTGGAGTTTCATCTGAAGTCGCCTCATACATCCGCATTGACTTACAACCCTGCTTACCATCGATTCACGATCTTCCTCTCGGTCTGCGTTTTTCTGCTGATCGTTGCCGGTGCGCTGGTCACCAGCAATGACGCGGGACTCGCCGTGCCCGATTGGCCCACCAGTTTCGGTTCGTTCTACAAAATTCCGCCGATGGTGGGCGGTGTGAAGTACGAGCACGGACACCGCATGATTGCGCAGTTCGTCGGATTTCTCACCATCATCCTCGCCATCTGGACACAGCGTTCTGACTCCCGCCCGACGATTCGCAAGCTAGGCTGGTTTGCACTCACTCTGGTCATCGCGCAGGGGATTCTCGGCGGACTCACGGTGAAGATGTTGCTTCCCTGGTACGTCTCCACCGGACATGCCATGCTCGCGCAAACATTTTTTTCTCTCACGATCCTGATGTCCATCTTCGCCAGCCGGCGTTGGATTGAAACCGAGCCTCAGCATCTCCCAGACGTCGCTCCCGTCGGACTGCGCACCTTGAGTCTTTTCGCTCTCGCAGCTGTCTATATGCAGCTTTTTCTTGGCGGCGCATTCCGCCATGGCGGCATGCATTTTCTTCCCCACATCATCGGCGCAGGATTTGCCGCTGCGATTCTCCTTTGGACATCCATTCGCGCACTCACCGCCTTTCCGCAGGTTCGGCCGATCCGCGCCGCTGCCAGCGCGATACTCGGATTGCTGGTGCTGCAATTGGTCCTTGGCTTTGGTGCATACCTCACTCGGATCGAGTGGGGCAAAGACGCCGCGCAACCGCGGATGAGCATGGTTCTAACTACGGTCGCGCACGTTGCCATCGGCGCGCTGCTCCTCGCGCATTGCTTCATGCTCTCCGTCTATGCGTATCGCTATCTCAGCTCGCGCAGCCTTGAGCCAGCAGTAGCACGGGGCCCGAAGGTCGTGACTGCATGACCACCGCGCCGAAGACAGTTGCGGACCTGAAGAAGCAAAAGAATGTGGATGAGACCATTCGCGGCGTAGCACCGACTAAAACCGTCGGCGAAACTTACGCGCCCGATCCAGTCTCCAAGTCCGCTGACCTTGCTGCTTTATTCAAATTGCGGGTCACTTCGCTCATCGTCCTCACCACCTGGGCCGGCTATTACATGGGCGCGCAAAAGCATCATCTGCAACCGTTGAGTTTGCGCTTGCTCGCAACGCTGATCGGTGTGGCCATGGTCGCGTGCGCTTCAGCTGCCTTTAACCAGGTGATTGAGCGTGATGCTGACGCGCGCATGTCGCGCACCAAGAACCGACCGCTTCCTATGAAACGTATGACGGTCCGCTACGCGTACATGGTCGGCATAGTCGTCGGTGTTCTTGGATGTGCGTTGCTCTGCGTCGCAGCGAACATTCTCGCGGGCTTTCTCGCCCTCGCCACCGCTCTCACGTATATTTACATTTACACACCGCTGAAGTCCGTCACGCCGCATTCAACTTTCGTCGGAGCATTTCCAGGAGCAATGCCCGCGCTTCTCGGATGGAGCGCTGCAACAGGAAAAGTCGAATGGGAGGCGCTCGCGCTTTTCGCCATTATCTTCTTTTGGCAGTTCCCTCACTTTCTCGCCATCGCGTGGCTGTATCGAGAAGACTATGAACGAGCTGGAATACGTATGTTGCCCGTTCTCGACCGCACCGGCAAAGCCACCGTCCGGCAGATCCTTGGCTATGGAGCAGCGCTGATCCCGGTGAGTGTTGTACCTGTGTACCTGGCAATGTCAGGCAGAATTTACTTCTACGGCGCCATCGCATTAGGTATCGCCTACCTGGCGTTCGGGATCCGACTCTCTATGCTCAACTTGCCGCCCTCTGCCGCGAATTCGAAAAAAGATGCGCGACAGCTTCTACAAGCCTCTGTCATTTACCTTCCGCTTCTGCTTGCCTTGATGATGATCAACGGAGCGGGAAAGTGATCTCCACCTCTCTGCGTCGTCCGGAGCAAGCCAGCTACGCTGCTCCGTTGGCAACAGCAATTCACGTTTCGAAGATCACACACCGCTATGGCGATCGGGTCGCGCTCAACGAAGTCTCCTTCGATGTTCCTGCGGCGGAGATCTTCGGACTGCTCGGTCCTAACGGCAGCGGCAAAACTTCGCTATTCAGGATCCTTTCTACGCTGATGCTGCCAACCGGCGGCAGTGCCTCAATCATGAACTCGGATGTCGCGACAAGGTCCAACGCGGTTCGTCGCGAGATCGGCGTCGTATTTCAGGCGCAGAGTGTCGACATCAAACTCTCTGCCAAGGAAAATCTCACGCATCAGGGACACCTCTACGGACTTCGCGGCACCGCCCTGCAATCACGCGTAAAAGAAATGCTCAGCCGCGTCGGCCTCTCCGACCGTGCCAACGACCGCGTTGAAGCTTTTTCCGGCGGTATGCAGCGCCGGGTGGAACTGGCTAAAGGTCTTCTCCATCGGCCTTCCGTTTTGTTGCTCGACGAGCCCACTACCGGACTCGATCCTGGTGCTCGCCGCGACCTGTGGAAGTATCTCAACATCCTGCGCGACTCTGAAGGCGTCACCATCATGGTCACCACTCACTTGATGGAAGAGGCCGAACACTGTGACCGTCTGGCAATCCTGAATGAAGGCAACCTGGTCGCGCTCGGCACTCCCGCAGAGTTGAAAGCCGAGATCGGCGGGGACGTCGTCGTCCTCGAAGCCACCGATGCTGCTTCGCTCGCCGCAGGTATCAAGACTCGTTTCGGACTGAACGCTGTAGTTCTCGGCGACAAAGTCCGCCTGGAGATAAAGAGCGGACACCGGTTCGTTACCGATGTCGTCGAAGCCTTTCCCAAAGAGATCACTTCAGTTTCGGTCAGCAAACCGAGCATAGAGGACGTCTTCATCGCGCGTACTGGACACCGCTTCTGGAGCGACGATTCAAAAGGGGTTTCAAACTGATGGCGCAGATTGCAATCCCCAGGCCGACTTCTGTTGCGAACAATCAGCCCGTCAGCATCTGGCTGCCTGCCGTTTCTCTTTGGTGGCGCGAGATGGTCCGTTTCTATCGCCAGCGCAGCCGCGTTGTCGGCGTGATTCTTTCTCCGCTGGTCTTCTGGTTGCTGCTTGGCGGAGGCTTTGCAAAATCATTCCGCACTGGGGCTGCTGGAGCTGAACAAAATTATCTCGAATATTTTTTTCCCGGCGCGCTGGTGATGATCGTTCTCTTCACTTCGATCTTCACCATGATGTCCGTCATTGAGGACCGCCGCGAGGGATTTCTTCTCTCAGTAATGGTCGCCCCGATTCACAGGTCTGCAATCGTGCTGGGCAAAGTCCTGGGCGGGACCACGCTCTCCACGATCCAGGGCCTGATCTTTCTGGCACTGGCACCGGCGATCGGCGTCCGCATCGGCCTTGATCAGTTCGCGTTGGTGGTCGTGATCGTTTTTCTGACCGCATTCGCACTCACTGCGCTTGGCTTCGCTGTCGCATGGACGCTCGATTCCGCGCAGGCCTTCCACGCCATCATCAATCTGTTCCTGATTCCGCTGTGGCTGCTCTCGGGTGCGCTTTTCCCTGTCAGCAGTGCCACCGGATGGATACGCATCCTCATGCGCATCAACCCGCTCACCTACGGAGTCGAATCACTGCGGGCGGTCTTGTTCCCGCAGATGGTCTCTAATGAGGATTTCGCGCTCTCTACTTCCATCGGCATACTGGCGATTTTCTCGGCGGCAGTGTTTGCTATCGCGTACATCGTCGCCAATCGCAGCAGCACGAAGCCCGCAGCGTGACCACCCTCCCCTCCGCAAGATAGCTAGAATCAAAGGCTTACAAAATTTTGGCTTGCAAGTTCGTGATAGCAATGCACTTTCGCGCAAAATATTACTGCGAAAGAACTTACCTCTGTTAACCAATTCGTATCTACCGGACCCCTCCCCCGGGTAGGGCGTCGAATTAACGGAATCAGTTGTTTAGGGACGGGATATCCCGCAAGCTGATGAAGACAAGCTGGTTAAGGGCTCGATATCCGTAAACATTGGTGATTCGTGCATCTTGCTCCAGAAACAATGGAGTTAAGGGGGCCGGATTTTCGTGCTATACGCGCAGTCTACAAGTTTGGCGGACAGGATTTCAAAGAACTATATCTAATTGATAATTTACGATTGATAATTATATCTAGCTGTTGCACGCCTGTCAAGAAAATCGTGCTTTCTCCTCAGGGGCTAAAGCCCCAGAATCAATGCGGCGTTGCGGCACGGCTTAAGCCGTGCCCTCTCAAATCCCTATTTCCGAAGCATGTCTTCGGTCAGTGTCGCGCCTCTGGCGCTCGTCCTTTGTTGAACGTTTCCCCACCGCTTACGCGGTGGGCTAGTCACTTTCGCCGCTACGCGGCTAGGAATCGGATTCACGTTGCCCGTTTCTCGTTTCTCGCGAAGTCGAAAGCAAGAACAATGTCCAAGGCCTTATCGTTCGGCTCGCAAACAAGAAAGCAGAAATGCTGTAGTCTTAATTCACCATCAGAAATCACCAAATCAAAAATACAAAATGCCTGACCCATCTTTTTACCCTGCCCTCAATGCGACACTGAATGGCACTTGCGCCGTCCTGCTGATCACAGGACGTCGCTTCATAGCGAAACAGCGCGTCACTGCCCACCGCAACACCATGATCGCGGCTTTCATTACCTCGGCGGCGTTTCTTACTTCATATCTCTACTACCATTTCGGCATCCGCCTCACCATGCCATTTCAAGGTCACGGTTGGATCCGCCCGGTTTACTTCACTCTCCTGCTTACGCACACAACGCTCGCTGTCGTCGTCCTGCCCATGATTCTGGTGACGCTCTCCCGCGGACTCAAGGCGCGCTACGACAAGCATCGCCGAATCGCGCGCTGGACTTATCCCGTGTGGCTCTATGTCTCTGTAACCGGCGTCGTCATCTATTTCATGCTGTATCACTGGTTCCGCGCCTGAGTATCCCACCCTTCGCTACGCCCAGAGTGGGGCACCCAGAAGCAGATGACACTCAGCAACGCTACTGATATATTGACCGCATCCGAATCTGAGATTTGAAAAGGACCCCCCGCCATGGCGAAGAGCGTAAACAAAGTAATTTTGATTGGAACCCTGGGCAAGGACCCGGAATTGAAGTACACCCCGCAAGGCACTGCGGTCACCAAGTTCAGCATGGCCACCAATGAGAGCTTTAAGGACAAGCAAAGCGGCGAATGGAAAGAGCGCACGGAGTGGCACAACATCGTGTGCTGGCAGCGTACCGCTGAAGTTGCCGCCGAATACTTGAAGAAGGGTGGCAAGGTTTATATCGAAGGACGCCTCACCACCCGCTCGTGGGACGACAAAGACTCCGGCCAGAAGCGCTACATGACGGAAGTGGTAGCCAACGATCTGGTACTGCTCGGCAACAAAGGCGGCGCGGGCTCTTCTTCTGATGGCGAATCCGGCGGCGGACGTAAGTCCTCTGGCTCAGGCTTCGATCAGCGTCCTGCGGCGGAAGACAACTTCGCGCAGAGCACCGAGATCACTGACGAAGATATCCCGTTCTAGTCGACTCCATGCACAAGAGAGCACGGTCGATTGGATTTGTCGTTCTTACTCTGCTAGCTGTTGCCGTGCTAGTCATTTATTCGCACGAGCGCACGATTCGTTTTGACGCCGTTCTCTGGAGGGACCCTGGAACCTCCGACACAGTCAAGCTTCAAGTGGCAGATGATCTGATTGCCACACAAGCCTTGAGCGGAAAAACGCGCAAGGAAGTTACAGCACTATTAGGACAGCCTCCGGAGACGAATTACTTTAAAGAATACGATTTGGTGTACTACTTGGGTCCTGAGCGTGGATTCATTAGCATCGATTCAGAGTGGCTTGTACTAAAGTTCGGGCCAGACGGTCGGGCCAGCGATGTTGGTATAGCGCGCGACTGAATTCATCAAACTCGCTCGATTGCGTCGTCGCTATCGATTGCGTTTGCGGTGTTCTTTCAGAATGCAACGGTCCATGATGACAGTGATTCCGGCTTTCCGAGCCTTTTCGGCGGCGGCTTCGTGGACGACTTCTTCCTGCATCCAGATGCAGGGCACTTTGAGTTGAATCGCCTGATCGACGATCTCCGGGACGAACTCAGCGCGGCGGAAGATGTTTACGATGTCGATCTTTTCCGGCACGTCTAGGATGGTAGGAAACGCCTTCTCACCGAGCGCGCCGTTGATTCCGGGATTGACGGGGATGATGCGGTATCCCGCGGACTGCATGTAGGCCGTGACCCCGTAGCTGGGACGCAGGGGGCTGGAAGATAGTCCCACCACGGCGATGTTCTTCGCGGTGCTGAGGATCTCGGCGATCTGATCGGTTTGGGTTGTAGGCACGGGTTACTCCGAAACAATGATCCGCTGCGTACCGCTCACGGTCGATTGTATGAGATGCGGACTGCATGTTCCAGTTCTGCCTGGTTCTGCTCTGCCCCCGGGAAAACCTCTCTGACAAATCTATCTAGCGTCTATCTGGCGGGGCCGCTCTTTTCCTTAAAGTTCTTCAAAGCAACCTTTTTCAAAGTCTCTGGAACATTCTTGTTCATGGAGAGAGCTTTCAGGTCGGCCGTCTGCAAATTCTTGACCATGCCCAGGGAGAGATCCAGCGGACAGCGCGGATTATTAATCAAGTTCTTCAGCACATTGTAGTTCTTCATGAACTTACGATTACGCTGGATGTCACGCAAAACGCTTTGTTGAACGTTCTTCATGGCGGCAATGTTTTCCACTTCAGAATCGGTCAACTTAGGTGAGGCCAGCACCGCCGATGAGACCACTTTGGAGCCGTCGCGGATCAAGACTCCTCGTTCTTCCTTGTTACCGAGCATGGCCAATTTCACGCGCTCGCCAACTTTGAGCTTGGCAATCTTTTGCAGAATGGATTCTCGCCCGCCTTCTTGCGGCGCGGGTGCGGGCACTGCTGCGACTGCCGCAGCAGCAGGTGGGGCCGGGGCTGGCGTTGTAGGCGATTCAGGCGCAGCCGGGACTGCAAATACAGTAGGTGCAGCCACAGCGCCCGTTATCCCCAACTCTTCTGAAGTACCGTCGGTGAGCTCGAAAGGTTTGTCGCCCTCGGCCGCGATCTCAGCGGCATGCTCGGTCAAGTACTCATCGAGATGGAGAAGATCGTCGTGGTAATCCTTAGTCGTGCCTACCTTTTGTTCTTCCATGTGTGCAGGTCCTAATCAAAAAACGTAAGTAGTGCGAAAGCATAGCGCAGGATAGCTATCCCGCGCAGTGAATTCTAGTCGGCTGCACCGGCAGCGTTTCCGTTACGGCGCATTACGAGATAAGCATGGATGAAGGGGTTGATGTCACCGTTGAGGACGCGGTCAACGTCTCCGACTTCGTATTTTGTCCTGTGGTCCTTCGCCATTCGATACGGGTGCAAAACATACGAGCGTATCTGCGAGCCAAAATCGATGTCGAGCTTGGAATCTTCCAGCTTCTTGCTTACGGCTTTTTTCTTTTCCAATTCGAATTCGTAGAGTTTTGAGCGCAGGATCTTCATGCCGCGCTCGCGGTTCTTGTGCTGCGACCGCTCGTTCTGACAGCTCACGACGATTCCGGTGGGGATGTGAATGATGCGCACGGCGGAATCCGTAGTGTTAACGTGCTGACCGCCGGCGCCGCCGGAGCGATAGGTATCGATGCGCAGGTCTTCAGGCTTGATGTCCACTTCAATCGATTCATCGATCTCCGGCGAGACGAAGACGCTGGCAAAAGAAGTGTGTCGCCGCTTAGCTTGGTCGAAGGGCGAAATGCGGACGAGGCGATGGACGCCGATCTCGCTGGAGAGCAGTCCGAATGCGTAGTCGCCGGTGACGGTGAATGTCGCAGATTTTATGCCCGCTTCCTCCGCCGGCTGATGATCATTGATCACGGTTGGAAAGCCCTGGACTTCTGCCCAGCGCAGGTACATGCGCAGCAGCATCTCCGCCCAATCCTGCGATTCGGTACCACCGGCGCCGGGATGAATGGTGACGATGGCGTTGAGAGGATCAGTCTCGCCTGAGAGCAGCGTTTGCGTCTCGAGTTTATCGAGCAGCATGCGCAGGGAGTCGATCTCGCGCTGCAAATCGGCGGTGATGTCTTCGCCTTCTTTGGCGAGATCGAAGTAAGCGGCGATGTCGCCGCTGCGGCGTTGTAGCTCAGCGTCAGTGGCGAGGCCGTCCTCAAGCCGCTTCCGCTCACGCATGGTCTGTTGCGAGAGTTCGGAATTCGACCAGAAATTCGGGTCGGCGATCTTCTTTTCAATTGCTTCTAATTGGCGGCGCAGGTTGGGAGCGTCAAAGATACTCCCGAAGGTCATGGACCTTTTGTTTGAGAGCTTGGTATTCGCGTTCTAAATCTTCAATCATTGCTAATTGCCCCTGATGACGCCTGCGCGAAGCGAGAATCGAACAAAAATGGTGAGTAAGGAAATTATCGCACAGGCAAAGGCGAACCAGTCGCCATGCCGCGTGTAGAAAGTGGTATCGGAGACGAACGCGTAGGGCGCGCGCAATGCGACTTGCACGTTGGGCTCGGCGCGTGCGACGACGCGGCCGTAAGGATCGATGGAAGCCGTGATCCCGGTATTCGTTGAACGCAGCAGCCAGCGATGGTTCTCAATCGCGCGCATTCGGGCCATGTTCAAATGCTGGCCTGCCGCGCCGGTGCTTCCGAACCAGCCGTCGTTGGAGACGTTCACGAAAACCTGCGCGCCGTTCAGCGCGAATTGGCGAATCTCGTCAGGGAAAACAGATTCGTAACAGATGAATGTCCCCAGCTTTCCGCTTACGCCAGATTGGTTCACGGTGAAGACGCTGCGCTCGGTACCTGCGGAGAACGTGCCCACTTCTTTGGTCAGGTTCTTGGCGAAGAACAACAAAGCCTGGAATGGAACATACTCACCGAAGGGGACAAGATGGATCTTGTCATAGCGCGCCAGGAAACCGCCTGAAGGAGCGACCAGTGCGGCGGAGTTGAATGTCTCGTAGTCGGTCGTCGAATTCTTTGGATTGCGAACGCCGAGGCTTCCGGCGAGGATGAAGGCATCGCGATCAGCGGCGAGAGTGGAGATCCAGGTGCGAAATTTTGGGTCGGTAAGAAAGAACGGCGACGGCGATTCCGGCCAGATGATCAAACGGGGCGAGGGGTCGTCGCGCTTGGAAGCTTGACGGCTCACGTCTGAGAGCTTGGCAATAATGGAGTCAAACGATTGTGGCGTCCATTGGAGGTCTAGTGGAATGTTTTGCTGGACGAGGACGGCGACGTGAGTGGACGGTAAGGGCAACGGTTGAATCAGCGCGCCTGCCTGCAAAACCAGAGCCAGCAGCAATGCGAGCACAGCAAAATTCTTCTGTCTTTTTCCTCTGACAAGAAGCCCGGCCGCGAACAAAGCATTCACGAGGACGATCACGAAACTGGTTCCGTAGACTCCGGTGAGGGTCGCCAACTGGCTCAATGGAATGTTGTCGACCTGAGATGTGCCGAGCAAGTCCCACGGAAATCCGGTGATGCGAGCTCGCGCTAGTTCAACTGCCACCCAAAGGAAAGGGGCAATAATCAGCGCACGGGTTCCGGCGAATGCGCCGCGACGGCTCACGCGTACCAGCATCGCGCCGAAGAATCCGTGGTAGAGGCCCAGATACAAACAAAAGAGGATCAGGATTCCAGCGGCCACTGGCTGGGAAAGCCCGCCGTAGAGATGCATCACGCGATAAACCCAGTAGCATGAACCCATGTACCAGATAAATCCGCTTACATATCCCACCCAGAAGCCCTGTCGCGTTGTGATTGCGGCGGCACTGGCCTCTGATTCGGTTGCTGCAATGATCTGGATCGAGGGACGAGCGAGTAACGCGTAAAGAAGGGGCGTGAGGGCAACCCATGCGAGCCATGTCACGCTAGGATTCGGAAAGATGAGCACCTGTAGCGCGCCGGAGATGGCAGCAAGCAGCAAGAGCTTTGGGCTGAGTCTCACATGCAGAAGTGTAACAGCCCCTCAGGGCTGGTCGGGGCAGGACGGAGCTGTTGTCGCCAGAATTCGATTCAGCGTCGAAATAATATGCAGCCGGAAATTTTTGATGCGCTAGTCACTTACTCAGCGCGAGTGCTGGAAGTCATGTTTATTGCCGGAGCGGCGGGCTCGGTCGTTGTCTTCGTGTCAACGGTGTATGACATTCTGACAGACATCTTTAAGCCCGATACGCGTGAGAGACGCGAAATTGACGCTATCCAGAGGGCAGCGTAGACTCGATGTTCAGCGAAAAAACGTAAATGTCGTCAAGTTCCCAGCCCTCTACTCCAGCTTCAAACCGGGTACGTATCGTGGTCGCGACTTCCGTCGCGCTCACTTTCATCTCCTTTTGGCGAGCCGCCGCTATTGTCCTCAATGACTTAGGGTCGTCCGCCTTTTATGCGGGCGGAATTGCTGAACAGGCGGTTGGGAAGGCAGCTCCGTGGTTCATCCTCGGCGTGATGCTGTTCTCGTTTGCGGTACGCGCCGTGTACATCGAGAGCTGCTCGATGTTTGTACGCGGCGGCGTCTATCGCGTAGTGAAAGAGGCGTTGGGTGGAACGCTGGCAAAGATCAGCGTTTCCATGTTGATCTTTGACTACATCCTTACGGGCCCGATCTCTGGAGTGAGCGCAGGACAATACATCGGCGGATTGATCAACAGCCTGCTGGTTATTGCGGACAAGCATGGCTGGATCCCGCGAGCAGTCCACGAGATCTTTCACGGCACTCCTCATCTGGACGAAGCATGGACAGCTGTGGTGTTCGCCCTGGCAATGACGGTTTTTTACTGGTGGGAAAACACCAAGGGAATTGAGGAGTCCAGCGAAAAAGCTCTCCGGGTGATGCAGATCACGGCAGTGATGGTTTTCATGCTGCTGGCGTGGTCGGCGGTGACCATACTGAAAGCGCCAGCGGGAAGCATCCACCTTCCTCCGTGGCCGATACCTTCAAACCTGCACTTCAGTGACGAGGCTTTAGGATTCCTCAAAGGCACAAGTCTGGCCACTACTTTCGGACTCTTCGGAATCCTGATCGCATTCGGACACTCGGTATTGGCGATGAGCGGCGAAGAGACCCTGGCGCAGGTAAACCGCGAGATCGCGCATCCTAAGCTGAAGAACCTCAAGCGTGCGGCGATCGTCATTGCTATTTTCAGCTTTGTCTTTACCGGGGTATGTTCCCTGCTGGCCGTAATGCTGATTCCCGACGAGGTCCGGGTGGCGGTTTATCGCGACAACCTGATGAGCGGACTGGCGATGCACATGGTTGGCCCGGACATCCTGAAGCTCATTTTCCAGGCTTTCGTTGTAGTCTGCGGATTTTTGATACTTTCCGGCGCGATCAATACCTCGATCATCGGTTCCAATGGTGTGTTGAACCGAGTCTCTGAAGACGGCGTGCTTACCGACTGGTTCCGGAAGCCGCAAAGGAGATACGGCACCAGCTATCGCATCATCAACCTGGTGGTGTTCTTTCAGTTGCTCACGATCATTTTGAGCCGGGGCGACGTCATCAAGTTAGGTGAAGCGTACGCATTCGGCGTGATCTGGAGTTTCACGTTTAACAGCCTGGCCATGCTGGTACTGCGCTTCAAGTACAAAGGGGAGCGCACGTGGAAGGTCCCGCTGAACGTAAAGATCGGCAAGATTGAGATTCCATTTGGGCTTCTCTCTGTCCACCTGGTGCTGCTCTCGATCGCAATCACTAACCTCTTTACGAAGTCGATTGCTACCAAGGTAGGCGTGATGTTTGCGCTCGCGTTTTACCTGATTTTTTACTTCTCAGAGAAGGACAACCAGCGCAGGCACAAAGACAACGCCAAGCAGATGAAAGAGCACTTCCAACTGGAGAAACAGGATACGGTTTCTCCAGAAGTGGTTGGGATCCAAGCGGGGAACATTTTAGTCACCGTTCGCGATTACAACACGCTCTTCCATCTGAGATGGGTCTTGGAACGCACAGACACCCATGAACAGGATGTTGTTGTCCTTGCGGCGAGGATGACGGGCCCCGGCAGCGCGGAATACGATCTTTCCACCGAGCAGATCTTCAGTGATTACGAACAGTTGCTCTTCACGAAGGCTGTTTCCGTCGCGGAGAGTGTGGGCAAGACGATATCGCTGCTGGTGATTCCGGCGCGCGATGTCTTCTCGGCGATCGCGCAGACGGCCAATACTCTGGAATCGGCGGCGGTGGTTGCCGGTCGTTCGACGAAGATGAGCCCGGAGGAACAGGCATTTCGCCTGGGACAAGCATGGGAAGCGATGCCGGAGCCAAAACGCCAGTTCGTGTTTCAAGTGGTCCACCAGGATGGAAAAGTCGATACCTTCCGCATTGGCCCGCACACCCCGACGATGAAAACAGAGGATGTGCATCTGGTGCATCGGATGTGGCTGCGTTTGCGGAAATTCCCTGGCATGGAAGAATTGCACCACTCGGATATTGTGACCTTTGCATTGACGCGATTGGCGCAGGACTTTGGCCGCGAGCCGGAGGAAGTGGTGCGCGCCTTGCGAAAGGGCGAAGGCAGGACA
The DNA here is from genome assembly GCA_025462835.1 of Candidatus Angelobacter sp. GTDB lineage: Bacteria > Acidobacteriota > Terriglobia > Terriglobales > Acidobacteriaceae > JAICLA01. The sequence goes on from JAOAPH010000228.1 coordinate 32,675, forward strand.
TCAGGAACACTGGCAGCAGCAACCAATCCTGCGAAATTGGAGCCATCCAAGGACGAATTGCCGGCTAAAGTTCCGGACCGCCCAAGCCGGAGAGCGCAAGACAAAGACAAGTTCCAAGGGTTCTAGGTTAAGTTATCGCTTGTTTGCGAGTCCCCACGGCGATATTCTGAATAAAGCATGGCTCACCCACTACGCACAACGATTGAGGATTTTGTTGAGGGGCTGAAAGGCTTCGAGCGCGATTTGATCACCCAGGACCGCGTTCGTGATTTCATGCAGGCGACGGAGTTGTCCGTTCAAGAACTCAAGCCATACGTAAACTTCCGCGATGAGTACTACACGCGGAACCTTGTTTATCGCGACGCGCTCTTTGAAGTAATGGTCATCTGCTGGAAGTCCGGACAAAAGACCCCCATTCATACTCACAACGGCCAGCTGGGATGGATGACGATCCCGCAAGGCGAAGTGGCTGTCCACAATTACAAGTACGTCGCGTGTAACTGTCCGGAGAAGCAGAACGTAGTTGGGTTGGATTGCCTGGGTGGGGCTTCGCACATTGAGCTAGAGCGCCTGACTACGGAAGTTTGTACCGACCAATCTGGCGTTTCCACGGTAGATAAGTTGCAATCGATTCACCAGATTGAGAATGCTGATCCGTCGAAGGCGGGCGTGATCAGCGTCCACGTCTATTCCCTTCCTTTTGATTCCTGCATATCCTTTGACCTTGAAAAGCAACACTGCTGCCGGAAATCGCTGAGCTACTTCAGTCGATACGGAAAAGTTGAAGGCGCAGTGGAACACTCGCACAGCGGAGAGCTCCGCGTTATCGGCTGAGGATTTCGCTGGCCTGCATAGGTGTTGGCGTCAGCGTTAATCGTGCACGAACAAGGTCGAGCATTTCCCTTGTGACATAGTCGGGCGGTTGGAAACGAAAAACCGGTTTTCTTTCGATAAGCTTCAGCGATACTTTGTCCCATTGCGGGCGCGCGCCCTCGGGCGATGAATGAAGCAACACGGCATCGGCCCGGTCAAGGAATTCGAGCGCGGATGATTTGAAGTCGGAGGTCGTGAAATCTAGGACGGTGAGATAGAGATCTGGCCGAAGGAACTTCATCACGCTGTTCGATTCGATGATCAGGTTCTGTGCCCCGGCGATCTCTTTTCGAAACGCGGGCATCGCTTCAGCCAACATTCCGATCTTGGTTCGCACCCAGATCGACCGGACGGCACCGGCAACGAGGAAGCGCGAAGTGTCACTCCCGCCGGAACGGTCCAGTTCATCATCTATCGACCAACTGTGCTCGGATTCGTTGAGTGCGCATTCACATGGCTCAGCGCTGACGGAACAGACGCCATGTCCGAATTGCGTGATCTTTGCCGCAGTCCATTGATGCTCGCGCAAGCCCGCAATCAATCCAGCGACCATGCTGGTCTTGCCGACATCTCGCGAATGTCCGCCAACAACAATGACTGCCATTTTTACTTCTCTTCCTGGGACTTGGCCAAGCGGGACAATGCCGCCAATTGTTTAAGATGCTGCTTGAGTGGACGGGCCGGTACTCCCCAATAAACTTCTCCCTTGCCCCTGACGATCTTTCCGGTGAGTACACCTGATTTGGAGCCGAGGATCACCCCCGTCCCAATGGTGACATGGTCACCCAGCCCCACCTGACCGCCAATGATTGCCGCATCTTCGATCACGCAACTTCCGGAGATCCCGCTCTGGGCAGCAATGACTAC
>JAOAPH010000009.1 GCA_025462835.1 Candidatus Angelobacter sp.
CTCCGGTGCCGATCTCCGGATTGCAGAAAGTCATGCCAAATGTTTATGCCCAGCTTCGCGAGATCACTTCGCGACTGGAACAACATTACAAAGACATGCAGGATTTCGAGTTCACCATTCAGGACGGCCAGCTTTACATGCTGCAAACGCGCAATGGCAAACGCACCGGACGCGCCGCCGTTCACATCGCTCTCGACATGGTGGACGAAGGACTCATAGATCAGAACACTGCGATATTCCGTGTCGAACCGAACCAGCTCTATGATTTTCTGGTTCCGCAGCTGGATGAAAAACATAGTCCGGTTGAAGTTCTGTCCATCGGGCTTCCCGCATCGCCCGGCGCGGCCGTGGGGAGAATAGTTTTCACTGCGGATGACGCGGTGGGACGTCATGCGAAGAATCCTAAGACGCCGTTGATCCTTGTCCGCGCAGAGACAACTCCGGAAGATATCCACGGTATGGAAGTCGCGGTTGGCATTCTCACCTCGCGCGGCGGTATGACCAGCCACGCCGCAGTCGTCACGCGCGGCATGGGCAAATGCTGCGTTGCCGGAGCTGGCGAAATCGGCATCGACGAGAAATCCGAGGAGATGACGGTCAAAGGGCAAATCTTCCGCGCTGGCGATTGGATCTCTCTCGACGGCACTACTGGCCGCGTGATCAAAGGCAAGCTGAACACGGTGCCTGCGACTCCGAACGTGCCGGAGCTCGAGCGCTTCATGAGTTGGGCGGAGCCGTTTCGCACCATGCGCGTTCGCGCCAACGCTGACATCCCGCGCGACGCCACACACGCCCGCGAATTCGGGGCGGAAGGCATCGGCCTTTGCCGCACTGAACACATGTTCTTCGCGGAAGACCGTATTGAGCACATGCGCGCCATCGTAATGGCGTCCAACTTAAAGCAGCGCGTGGCTGCTCTGCGCAAACTGCTGCCGATGCAGCGAGAGGATTTCCTCGGCATCTTCCGCGTGATGGACGGATTTCCTGTCACGATCCGTTTGCTCGATCCACCATTGCACGAATTCCTGCCGCGACGCGAGAACCTGATGGTTGACATCGCCAAGCTGGAGATCACGAAACCGCGTTCACCGAAGCTCAAGGAGCTGCATGCGTTGTTGCGTCGGGTGGACGAACTGCATGAGATCAATCCAATGCTCGGACATCGCGGTTGCAGGCTCGGAATCACGGAGCCGGAAATATCCGAGATGCAAGCGAGGGCAATCTTCGAAGCTGCAGTATTTGCATCGCAGGAAGGCGTGAAGGTTCTTCCTGAAGTAATGGTTCCGCTTGTTAGCACGTTGAAGGAGATGGCGAACCAAGCGGGAATCATTCGTCGCGTCGCCGAACAAGTCTTCGCCGAGCAGAAGCATCGCGTGGAATACATGGTCGGCACGATGATCGAATTGCCGCGAGCGGCGGTGCTTGCCGGCGAAATCGCGCAAGAGGCGGAATTCTTTTCCTTCGGCACCAACGACCTCACGCAAACCACCTTCGGTTTCTCTCGTGACGACATCAACAAATTCTTACCGTCGTATCTCGACCAGGGAATCCTGAAGCAGGATCCTTTCGCGATACTCGACCGCGACGGGGTAGGCAAACTCATGCGCATCGCGCGCGATGCCGGCCGAAAGACGCGCAAGGATCTAAAGATCGGCATCTGCGGCGAACATGGCGGCGAGCCTTCGTCCGTCGAGTTTTGTCATGGCCTGCATATGAATTACGTTTCTTGTTCCCCGTTCCGCGTGCTCACCGCACGATTGGCTGCCGCGCAGGCCGGCGCGGCGGAAAAGCTCAAAAGTGAAGCAGGGCAGACACGGTAATCGCATAACCGTGTCGCCGCTCCAGGGCTCTACATTTTCACCGCTCGTACCCCGCCCTTGGGGTCGGGGCTAATCACTTTCGCCGCTCCGCGGCTGAATTCAGTCGTCCCTGCGGGACTTGGATTTCGTTATGCCAGCGCACCCGGCACTTGCGTGCCGGGCTACTGGCAGTCGCCCCTTCGGGGCTTTTCACTTTGAACTCACAACCTATCGCCGCGCTGCGGCTCTTTGTTCAATCCGCTCGTACCCCGCCCTTAGTCGCGGGGCTAATCACTTCCGCCGCTCTGCGGCTGAATTTAGTCGTCCCTGCGGGACTTGTTGTCCGTTCGGAACAACGTACCCGGCACTTGCGTGCCGGGCTACTTTCGGTCGCCCCTTCGGGGCTGATGCAACTGTTCTGCAAGGCCCGCAGGCGGGACGCCTGCGGAGACAGCCGGCGAGACGCCGGCGCTACAAGTCTTTCTCACTTTGCTTTCGAGTTTGTTGGGCTACCTTTCCCTGCTGCTGTGGTTCCCTTCTCTGTGTTGATCCATTGGTGGATGCGCGCTTGCAACACTTCCATGGGCAATGCGCCGGCGCCGAGTACTTCGTCGTGGAAGGCGCGGATGTCGAACTTGTTGCCCAAGTCCTTCTGCGCCTCGGCGCGAAGTTTGAGTATCGTTAGTTGTCCGACCTTGTAGGCGAGTGCCTGAGCCGGCCACGCGATGTAGCGATCGGTCTCGCTCTGCACCGTGGGCTCGTCAGTGTTCGAGTGTTCGTGGAAGAAATCGACCACCTGCTGGCGTGTCCAATGCTTGTAATGGAATCCGGTGTCAACGACTAAGCGGATGGCGCGGAGCATTTCATCCTGAAGCCGTCCGTAATCGCTGTACGGATTCTGATAGAAGCCAACTTCTTTTCCGAGTCGTTCGGAATAGAGCGCCCAACCCTCGACATAAGCCGTGTATCCGGCTTGCTGGCGGAAGGGCGGCAGCGTAGGCAGTTCCTGCGCGATGGAAATCTGCATGTGATGGCCGGGGACGCCTTCGTGATACGCGGTGGATTCGTCGGTGATCAACAGGCGCTTGGTCCAATCACCGGTGTTGACCATCACGTGTCCCGGACGCGATCCGTCGGGCGTGGCCTGGTTGTAATGTGTGGCCGCAGTCTTCTCATTGAACTCTTCGATGGGCATAACTTCCAGCTGGGCCTTGGGCATGCGGCCGAAGAGCGTGGGCAGCTTCTTCCACATCTGCGCGGTGTATCCGCGATACTCGTCCAGGATCTGCTCGCGCGATTGGCCGTGCAGCTTTGGATCTTTTTCGATGGCTGCGTTCAAGCTCTTCAGATCGTTGTAGCCCAGCTTCTTCGCGATCACCATCATCTGCGTCTCGATGTCGGCCACCTGCTTCAATCCGAGCTGGTGGATCTCTTCCGGAGTCATGTTGGTTGTGGTGCTGCGTTTCACCGCGGCTGCGTATCGGGCGTTGCCGTCGGGCAATGACCAGATGCCGGGCTGGGTGCGGCCCTTGGGCGCATAGTCGTCGCGAACGAAGGCGGTGAACTTCATGTATGCGGGATTGACAGACGTGCGAATGGCATCGAGCACGCCCTGGCGCAATCGCTTCTGGTCGGCGTCGGAAAACGTTTTCGGAAATTTATCCAGCGGCTGGGCGAAAGGACTCTTCTCCGGAACCATGCTGCCGATCTCCTGTCCCTGCACGGCAACTTTTTCAAGGAGCAACTTGGGAGGCATCAAACCATCGGCCATTCCCTTTTTCATCTGGATCACGTTTTCATCGAGCACGCGCGGGATCTGCTTGAGACGCGCGATGTAGTCGTCGTAGTCCTTGACGGTGTCAAAGGGCAACTGGGAGACCAACTGCGGCAGATCAATCTGCGCGCCGCTCATTTGATTGATGGGCATCTCCCATTCTTTGAACTTGGCATTGTCCAGTTGCTCGCGCAGGTTGCGGACCATCAGGGTCTTGTTCAACGCTTCCTGCTCTGGGAAGCCGGTGGTGTCGATGGCTTCGAACTTGATTAGGAATTTCTTGGCGGTCGCCAGATCGCGATCGATCTGCGCTTGGGAGAAGTCGGAGAGGCGGTCGTTGAATCGCTTGTCGCCGAGGATGGTGGCGAACTCCGGGTTGGACTGCATCGTGTATTCCCATTGCTCGGCGAGAAGCGAGTTCAGCGCCTTGCGACGGGCTTCGAGTGTAGCGGAATCGGGAGTTGCAAGTGCCATGAGCGGCGCGGCGATGGTGAATATAAGGATAAGGGAGAGTAGCTTGAGCATGCGTTTCCTTCGAAATTGAAATGAATTCGGCGTAAGTGGCAATTACTGTAATTATTTAGACGTATCTCGCGGCAAATAGTTCAAATCTCTGATCGTGATTGAGGCGGGTACCCACCCCTCCCCCTGAAACTCTACAGGTCGTTGTAGGACGGGTACCCCCTCCCCCGTAGCTAAGATAGCCAGAATGACGAACTTGGGAGTGAGCAGTGGAAAGAAATGAATGTAATTCATTGTATTCTATTTGTCAAGTAAAAAGTTTGTCACTTTTCTTAAAGACATTAACTCACTTTTCTTAAAGACATTAACGCGTAGCTGACGGATCGAGCGGATTATCTTCTGGTGGCTTATGCAAAATCGGAATGAATGGGGAAGCCCCCGCCCTAACGGAGCTAAGACGGGGCACCCTCATAATTTAGGAGCCGTCCGATGAAACATTTTGCTTCGAGACAGGTCTATAGCCTTAGAACAGAAAAGCCCCTAGCGGCGCTCGTCCTATGCACAGGGTCACGCGGCGTGTGGGGCTTGTGGTCGAACGAGCGACCGCCGAACAGAATACACCAGTTACTATCGGAGTAGCAGAGAGCCCGCCAGTTTTTTGGTGGGCTTTTTTAGCTTTTGTGCAGCAATGGGAAAATCCCTTAGCCGTGCTAGGACGGGGCACCCTCAAGATCTGGGGGTCACCCGTCGCTATTAACGGCCTACACCTGTGCGAAGCCGCCATCCACAAACAGTTCCGCTCCCGTGACGTAGCTGCTGTCGTCGGAGGCGAGAAAGACCACGGCCTTCGCGACCTCTTCGGGTGTGCCGAACCTGCCCAGAGGAATACTGGTGGAAATATTTTTCATGACTTGCTCGGCCCCCTCTATGGAATGCCATGGGGGCGTATCGGTGTAACCCGGGCTCACGGCGTTCACGCGAATGCGGCGATCTTTCAAGTCCGTTGTCCATGTCCGCGCGAAGGAACGCACGGCGCCCTTGGTGGCGCTGTAAACACTCCAGTCCGGGAACCCTTTACTGGCGACGACGGAGGCATTCAGGATGACTGAGGCACCATCCGGCATTAGCGGAAGCGCCTTCTGTACCGTGAAAAGGACTCCTTTCACATTGCTGTTAAAGAGCGAGTCGTAATGCTCCTCAGTTATCTTGCCCAAGGGAGCAAACTTCGCAGCGCCGGCATTCGCGAAGACAATATCGAGCTTGCCTTTCTCCCGCTTGATTTGTGCGAAGAGGCGGTCAAGATCGCCAAGGTTCGAAACGTCTCCTTGTACGCCGGTCACATTTCTTCCAATCTCTTTTGCCGCCACAGCCAACTCCGGTTCACGCCGCCCGGTGATGAAAACGTATGCGCCTTCGTTCACAAACTGCTTCGCTGTTGCAAGACCGATGCCGCTATTGCCGCCAGTAACGAGTGCGATTTTTCCTTCAAGCTTGCCCATTGTATTTCTCCTTTTTCTCATCAATTGCTGGTCAGACCGTAAGGACGACTCTGCCGAAGGGGCGGCCCTCAACAAGATAACGCAGCGCATCAGCCGCTTCGGCCAGCGGGAAGGTCTTAGCCACGATCGGTTTGACCGCGCCGGATTTAAGCAGAGAGACAATTACGTTCCAAGCTTCAGTAACGGCCGACTGCGGCTGAGCGAACATGTTGAGACCCCGGATGCTGGCCTGCGGCACGATGAGATTTGTCACGTCGATGGTTGTCTTACGGCTTGCGGAATACCCCAGTGTTGTGAGGCTTCCTCCCAACGCAAGCGCTCCGAGCGCCTCGCTCAAGACTTCACCTCCGATTCCGTCGATGACAATGTCTGCGCCGTAGCCGCCGGTGATACGACGCACGCCGTCACCCAACTTCTCCAAGGAGGTATCGACGACTTCATTGAATCCGAGCGCCTTCGCCTGCTCGGCTTTCGCATGATTGGTCGTGCTTGACATGGCGTGTTTTGCGCCCAAGGCGCGCGCCAATTGCGTCACTGCATTGCCGACCGATCCTCCGATCGCCGGTGCCAGAACAGTCTTGCCTGCCCGAAAACCAGCAAGAGTAAGAGCCACCTGCGCGGTAAGATACGCAACCGGAATACCTGCGGCACTCACGTCGTCGACATTGTCAGGAATCAGGCAAAGGTCTTTCTTCCGTACGGCAACCCACTCACTGTCCGCTCCATCCTCGAAGGCGCCATACTGCCCAAAAAACATCACACGTGATCCGGCGGGAAAGTCCGTTCCGCCTCCCTCCTCCACCACGCCCGCTCCTTCGTTGCCCAGGACAAGCGGCGCCTTCGAGCCGTGAAATTGGCCGGAGAGAATCGTATGGTCGAGCGGCGTGACGCCAGCTGCAGTCATTCGCACCAGTACTTTTCCATCTGTAGCCGCTGGTTTGGGAAGATCGACCAGCTTCAACTCTTTATAACCATTGAAAGTTTCTGCTCTCATTGCACGCATATCAGTTCACCTTTCCTCTTTGGACGCATTACG
>JAOAPH010000045.1 GCA_025462835.1 Candidatus Angelobacter sp.
AAGACAATGTGCTCGAAGCAGGTTGGACGGGCCGGGGTCTGCGCAATAGTGGGTCTTCCACCTTCTTTACTTCTTCGGAGTTTGATCCTACTCCGGTCCCGGTCGCTGTTGACAACGGAAGCGGCACTGCTTTTCGCCAGAGCGGCTACCTTCAGCAGGCCTATACCGTTGTTAAGGACCGCCTCCGCGTGATGGGCGGGGTTCGATGGGATCAAATCACGCAAATCGGCGTGACACCATTTTCTCCTCAAGCTTCTATGGCTCTGCACTTAAGCAAGTCGACTGAATTTCAATTCGGATTCGGACGATATGCACAAATCCCGGCATTGAGCGCCTTGGGCGGCTGCTTTCCATTTGCACCGTTGCCAGCGAGGTCGGATCAATACACGGCGGCATTGGAGCAAAGGATCGGCGACTCCGCACGCATTCGCGTACAAGCGTTTGACCGGCAAGACGATCAAGAATTCGGGGACCGCTCGCTTTGTGGGCAGGTGAAACCTTCACCCACGCCATTCTTGAGAGTTTCCGGACACTCGCGCGGGGTGCAGATCATGGTGCAAAGGCGAAGCGCAAACCGGTTGTCCGGATGGGTAGGGTACACGCTTGACTATGCACGGACCAAACTCTCATACGCAGCCATCTCACAACCGAGCCCCGAAGACCAACGTCACAGTCTGAACGCGTTTGCCACATACCGGCTTACATCAAGCGTAAACGTTGGGGCCAAGTTTATGTATGGATCGGGTTTTCCGGTCGCAGAGTCTTTCCAGGTGATAGGCAACAGCTTCATTCCTACTGACCCAGTGCGGCTCGCTTCCTATATGCGACTGGATGCTCGCATAGACAAATCGCTTGCCTATGCCCGTTGGAAGATGACGATCCACGGTGAGGTCCTGAACGTGACCAATCACAACAACCTGCGATTCATTATGCTAGAAGGATTCGATCCGTTCACTGGCAGGGCGATGCTCAGGACCGAACAGGGCCTGAGGATCACTCCGACGGTGGGAGTGTCGTTTGAGTTTTAGGATTGCTTGCGGGCGTAGAGAACCAAGTGGAAACTTTTTGCGGGGTGCCCCACGTTCGCGAAGCTGACGTGGGGATTTTCGCCGCAACTCTGACTCGATCGGGGAGTACACTCCCTTCGTGACCAGAGGTCTCAAGCGTTACCACGAATCGAAACAGACCCACTTCATCACATTCAGTTGTTATCGCCGATTGCGCCATCTCAACACCCCGACTCTACGCGACCTCTTTCGCTCCAGTCTCGAACAGACACGGTTCCGGTATGAGATGAGGATTTTCGGCTACGTTGTAATGCCGGAGCATGTGCACATTCTCGTCTCCGAACCTGAGCGGGAAACGCTCGCCACAGCGATACAGTCATTGAAGCTCTCCGGGGCAAAGCTGGCGAAGAGGCCAACTGAGACGGACGGATCGTCGCGGTTCTGGCAAAAGCGTTATTACGATTTCAACGTGAAAGACCACGAGCAGTTTGTGGAGAAGCTGCGGTATATCCACCGAAATCCGGTAAAACGAGGGCTCGTTGAAAAGCCTGAGGAATGGGAATGGAGCAGCTTTCGCCATTACGCAACGGGAGTTCCAGACCTTGTGGAGATTGAGTCAGAGTGGACTGCAAAACGAAGATTGGAAGTTCTGCCCGAGAAATCCCCACGTTAGCTTCGCGAAGGTGGGGAACCCCGGAGGTATCGTGGAGACCGAGTCCGAGTGGAAGGCAAGACAACGATTGGAAGTTCTGCCCGAAAAATCCCCACGTTAGCTTCGCGAACGTGGGGCACCCCGGAGATATCGTGGAGATCGAGTCCGAGTGGGAACGGCAAGACAACGATTGGAAGTTCTGCCCGGAAAACCCCCACGTTAGCTTCGCGAACGTGGGGCACCCCGTGCTGAAATTGACCAGCCCCGTTCTGTGCGAAAAATCCCCAGCCTGAGCCTTTACTCGGCTGCGGTTCCAATCTGCCCGAACGCCTTTTCTGCGGTGACTGGTTTCGAGAAGAGATAGCCCTGGGCGTTTTCGCAGTTCAGGTGTTGCAGATGGAGTAGTTGCTCGCGGGTTTCGACGCCTTCAGCGGTGACGTCCATGCCCATGTTGTGGGCGAGCGCGACGATGGCCTTCACGATGGACGCGTTCTCTGTGCCACTGCCGATGCCGCTGACAAATGAGCGATCAATCTTCAATGTGTCGATGGGGAAGCGCAGCAGGTAGCTGAGCGATGAGTATCCGGTGCCGAAGTCGTCGAGGCAGACTTTGATGCCGATGGCGCGTAGTTGGCGCAGCATTTCGCCGGCGGCTTCGGGATTTTCGATGACCACGGTCTCAGTGATCTCGAGTTTCAAGGATGCGGGCGAGAGTCCCGTCTCATCGAGAACGCGTTTCACTTGAGCGGGCAGATCGGGCTGCGCGAACTGGTTGCTGGAAAGATTCACGTTGATGGTGAGCGGCTGCGCTTCCGGGATGTTCTTCTGCCATTCGGCGGTCTGTCGGCAGGCTTCGTGCAGCACCCACCAGCCGATTGGAAGGATGAGTCCCGTCTCTTCCGCGGCGTGGATGAAGTCGCCGGGATAGACGAGTCCCCGTTGCGGATGTTGCCAGCGGACCAACGCTTCGAATCCGGTGACTTCGGCGGTTGCAAGGGAGCGGATGGCTTGATAGTGGACGCGAAACTCTTTCCGCTCCACGGCGCGACGGAGGTCGGTCTCGAGTTGCAGGAGCGCGGCGGCGTGCGCGTGCATGGAGCTGTCAAAGACCTGGTGTCGCGCCTTGCCGCTGGATTTGGCGCGATACATCGCGTTATCCGCGTCACGAATCAGTTCTTCAGGATGTTGGTAACCGCTGGCGCTGAGCGCGATGCCGATGCTGGCGCTAGTGTAAACGTCTTGTCCACCCAGCGCGAAGGGAACGGTGAGCGCGGTTTGAATGCGTTGGGCCACGCGGATGGCAGAGCTGATGTCCTCAATGCCGTCAAGCAGGATGGTGAATTCGTCGCCGCCGATGCGCGCCACGGTGTCTTCCGGGCGAACGCACGATGAAAGCAGGCTGGCGAGATCGACCAACAACTTGTCGCCCATCACGTGACCGAGTCCGTCATTGATGACTTTGAAACGATCGAGGTCGAGGAAAAGAACGGCGAACTGGTATTCCTTGTGGCGCTTGGCGCGTGAAAGACAATTCTGCAAACGGTCGACAAAGAGAGTGCGATTCGGCAGCTTAGTCAGCGCATCATGCAACGCATCATGTATCAGTAATTCGGCAATGCGTTTCTTGTCGGTGATGTCGGCCTGGGAGCCGACGAGGCGGTTCATCACCCCGTCCTCGCCGCGAACGGCGATGCCGCGCGTGACCATCCACCGATATGCCCCGTCTTTGTGCAGCACGCGATACTCGCCTTCATAGTGGTCAGTGTGCGATTCAATATGGCCGGCGATGTCGGCTTGCAGCGCGGCGATGTCATCACTGTGAACGCGGTTGAGCCATTCATCCGGAGTGGAACCAATCTCGTGGTCGCTATAGCCGAGCATCTCTTTCCAACGCGGCGAGAAATAGACGCGATTGGTCCTGAGGTCCCAATCCCACAGGCCGTCATTGGTGCCCTTCATCGCCAGCGCGTAGCGCTCTTCGCTTTCGCGGAGACGGTCTTCCATGTGGCGCTGCTGGGCGTTATGACGCGAGCTGATGAGGATGCCATTGACCAGAGGATCATCGAGCAGGTTTTTGCCGATGCAGTCGAGCGGGCACCACGATCCGTTTTTGTGGCGAAATCGGCAGACAGCGGTGCTGATCTTTCCCGGCTCCGCTGCGAGTTCGGCGAATAGTTTGGTGATGGAGGTGAAGTCGTCGGGATGAAGACGGTCGAAGGACTGCCGTCCGATCATCTCGTTTGGCTCGTAGCCGAGAACATCGAGCACCGACGGGCTTTGAAATTTGATGGTGCCATCGGCAGCGAGGACGGCGATAACGTCAGGCGAATGGCTCAGTAATGCGCGAACGTAGGCCGCAGAGGCGCTATGAACGCCGGAGTTCATGATTGGAGCGGGAGAGGCTTTCGATATTGGGTTGGTGACCAATGGGATGTCCGCCGACGTTGTACAGACCAACTTAGCATTATTCGCGTGGAGATTGGCAGCGGAAAGTTCGGCGGGAGTTGGGAGAGTAAACACAGCTTTCCGAACGTCATGTCCTGATTTCGTAACAAACTAGCTGGGCCATGGCCGCCGGCGGGCACGCCGTCCAATGTCTATGGCCCCGCAAATCATGGAATGCATCGATTCCCAAAATGGCTTGTTCCGAATTCGTAAATTGTTCAGTTCGCTCTGAGATATCGGTCTCTGGATGCATCAAAGTTCGCGTTCAGCCCCGGCACCGAGTAAGCCGAGGATTTGGAGCGATCCCGTTGCGACGAACGACATTCGCACCTGCACCGCAAGACCTTAACCCGCAGACCTCAGATCCGCGCATTCGATTGGCGCTCACACTGCTGCAGAAAAACGCTATGGCTCCTTCGGCTCGGATCAGCGAGATAGCGGAGGAGTTGCATATTTCCAGCTCCCACTTGCGACACATCTTTAAAAGGGAAGTTGGCATGACGCCGACGCATTACGTCAAAGTGCTTCGCCTCCAAGAAGCCAAGAAACTGCTCGAAAATACCCTTTTATCCGTGAAGGAGGTCATGGCGGCGGTGGGCTTTTCCGACCTCAGTCACTTCGTGCGCGACTACAAGGCGCAATACGGCGTGACGCCCTCTCAAAGTCGCACCTTGACCCCCGACGAATAACCGTTTCCGCCAACAAATATCGCCTGCCTTTATAGAAGAAGACTCCAACCCTCGCGAACTAGTCGGCAATCTTGCAACTTATGCAGTACCGAATCCTCATATTTCGATGCCCAGTGCGGCGGGCCCATTCCCGTCATCCATTCTGGAGCATTGGTCCCAAACCCATTGGATAGGCTGCTGCCAACGGCAGTGCTGTTACCTAAGGGTAGATTGGATCGATAAAAAGGAAGCCGCTCCCGCGGGTGCGCTTCCTAAATGACCGCACAAAGCCAACGCCTGCGGAATATCCTTCAGTTGCAGCGGCACTGACCAGACCGGACTCAAAGTTTCTACCTATTGTTTACCTCTTTAATAACGGTATAATGCCGCTCTCCCCCAAGTAGAACACTTAACCTTCATGTCAACCGTAGCTCCCATCAAGACGGTAGTTGCTTCCAGCGCGCGACCGCTGCCTCTCGTCATTTTCTTTGAAGGCGATGAGTTGGCCAAGCGCACGCTGTCTGGATTGCAGAAGTACAGACGCATATCGTTCAAGGCTTCTGAAAGCGCGCCGCAGGAAGTGGAACATATTGTTGTGCTGACGCGAGAAGCGCAGATGAGCGAGCAATATGACGCGCTGCGCAAGCCTAATGTCCGCGTCCTTGCGCTTAGCGACAATCGCTTCAAAGACCATCGATTCGACGGTGCGGTATATGCCTACTTGCCTTCCGCAACGCCGGGAGCGCTGGTGGAACGCATGATCGACAATGCCATCGACCATATTCAGCTACTGGCCAACCGCCAAGAGATCAACGACAGGTTGCAGGGCGCGACGCGCGAGATACATGAACTGAACCAGATCGGCGCAGCGCTTTCCGCGGAACACAACACTGCAAAGCTGCTGGAATTGATCTTGACGAAGGCGCGCGAGATCACGCAAAGCGATGCGGGCTCACTCTATCTTGTCGAACAGGCCGAAGTGGAGGAGGCAGGGCCCGTGCCGACGACCGCAGGTGAAGGCGGGACTATCACCGATCTGATCCCGAGTCCGACTATCGGTGCAGTTTCCAAGCTGGTGAAGCAAGACGAAACCAAGAAGCGGTTGCGGTGGAAGTTGGTTCAGAACGATTCCGTTGATGCCCCGTTCCGCGAACGAGTGATGGAGATCAGCCAAAAATCCATTGCAGGATACGTGGCGCTAACGGGGAAGCACGTGAACATCGAAGACGCGTACCACTTGCCCGCTGATGTGCCGTATTCGATCAACCGGAAATTCGACGAGGATTCCGGATATCGCACAAAATCCATTCTCGCGATCCCGATGAAGAACCAGAAAGACGAAATCGTCGGCGTGCTGCAACTGATCAATGCCAAGCGCGAGATGCACACCAAGCTCGACACGCTTTCCGTGGTCATGCAGCAAGTGATTCCGTTTGCGGAGCGGCAGCGCGCGATAGTGGAGTCATTGGCGAGCCAGGCCGCAGTCGCACTGGAAAACAGCCAGTTGTATGAAGCCATTCAGCGATTGTTCGAAGGGTTTGTGCGCGCAGCGGTCATCGCCATTGAAGCGCGCGACCCTACCACCTCCGGTCATTCATTCCGGGTTGCGAACCTCACAGTAGCACTGGCGGAAGTGGCCGATCGCTCAGATTCGGGGCCGTTCGCGGACCTGCGCTTTACGCGCAACGAGATGAAGGAGATCCGCTACGCGTCGCTGCTGCATGATTTTGGAAAAGTCGGCGTCCGAGAAGAGGTGCTGGTCAAGGCCAAGAAGTTGTATCCGTCACAACTGGACTTGATCAACCAGCGGTTCCAGTTTGTGAAGAGGTCAATGCAGGCGGAGATACTGCAATCGCGACTGGATTACGTCCTAGAAAAAGGCCGCGATGAATACCTGCAGCAATTGCCGCATTTCGACAAAAAGTTAGGCGACCAGTTGGCGGAGCTGGATGGCTATTTCGAAACCATCCTGAAATCGAACGAACCCACGGTGCTGGCGGAAGGCAACTTTGAAAGGCTGCTCGACATTGCGGCGCACCGGTTCCAGAACTTTGCGGGCGATGAGCAGAACCTGATCACCGATGACGAAGTGCGGCTGCTGTCGATCCGCAAAGGATCGCTCGATGACGCGGAGCGGTTGCAGATCGAATCGCATGTCGTCCATACGTTCAAGTTCCTGCAGCAGATCCCGTGGACGAAAGAGATCAAGAGCATTCCCGCGATTGCGCGTGGGCACCACGAAAAATTAAATGGAAAGGGATATCCATTCAAGTTGTCGGCAGTGGAGATCCCGATCCAAACGCGGATGATGACGATCTCCGACATTTTCGACGCACTGTGTGCGGTGGACCGTCCATATAAGCGCGCTGTGACTTTGGAGCGTGCGCTGGAGATCTTAGGATTCGCCGTAAAAGACGGCGAAGTGGATCCGACGCTGTTTGAACTATTCAAGGAAGCAAAAGTTTGGGAGCGGTGGAAGGTAGAGCCGTACCCCTACTGATTTTCGAAGCAAGACCCTGGGAGTTAACACCGTGAAGGTCCCCCCGGATCCACGCAGATCTAAATGGCTATTGTGTGCCGTGCTGGCATTCGCGGCTTGTGCTGCGAATATGCATGCTCAGGACTCGACTGTCCAGAGACGCCCAACTGCGCCGGTCACAGAAGTGGGATCAGCACGGCTGGAAGATAAATTCCCAACCCAACAAGCCCGCGCACTTCCCGAACCACCCAGCATGCGTTACGCGGAACTGAGGAGATCAGCACCGGCGCGACTAGTGCTGCCGCGACTCGACGCCAAACCTTACATCGACGAAGACGAACGCCAGATACGAAGTGGCGAGCGCCGAATCCGCGGCGGAGTGATGCGCCCGGTAAAGATTTCGCCTGAAAAAGATGGCGAATGGATCGAAGTGGAGCCGGGCACGCGAGTGTGGAGGTTGGAAATAGTATCGCCGGAAGCGCGGGGATTGCGATTGCATCTAGCGAATGTTGCGCTCGGCAACGGAAGCCAACTCTTTATTAATGACGGCGACGCGTCGAACACGCCTGACGTGTACCAGAGCGCCAATGTCCCCCGAAGCAGAGAGATCTTTTCCTCGCCGACTCGGGAGGAGTCGATCACGATCGAGCTGGTGCAACAGAGAGAGGCGCAAACTTCCGGCGACACGCTGGAGATTGTTGGTGTAGGACATCTTTATCGCGGGGTCACAGACCCGACTACGATCGTGCCGGCCGGCTCGTGCAATCTGGATGCGAGTTGTTATCCGGATTGGGACCACACTGGAGACTCGGTAGGCCGAACGGATTACATAAGCGGCCAGTACATCTATTACTGTTCCGGAGCGCTGATCAACAACAACAGCGGAGATTTCAGTCCGCTGTTTTTGACTGCGGCACATTGCAACATCGACAGCACAACGGCCCCTTCGTTACACATACTCTGGAAATACAAGACGATCTCATGCAACGGCTTCGAGAACTTTGGGCCCTCCAGCAATGGCGCCAATTTTCTGGCGACTTCGGCGGGCAGTGATTCGACAGTTTTGGAGATCACCGGTTCACTGCCTTTGGGATTGACGTGGGCAGGATGGTCGATCGCAACGCCAAACGTTGGAGATGCAATCATTGGAATCCACCATCCGGAGACTTCATATAGAAGGATCTCATTCGGCAATATTATCCCGGATGATCCCAGCAAGCCGCAGTTTCACGCCGTGCGGTTTAGCAGCGGAACGGTTGAGCCGGGGTCATCGGGTTCGCCGCTCTTCAACGACAAGCACGAGATCATCGGCCAGCTTTGGGGCGGCTTCGCGTCGTGTGACAATCTTGGTGGCGAAACGATCTACGGAAAACTCGCGACATCGTATCCGTTATTCAAGGATGCAAGTGGGAAAAACTATTTGGAGAACGGGCTGGGCGATGACGTGTTCGGGGACATCAGTTCGCGCCTTCTAGCTCCGGTAATACAGACCGGCACGACTGACAAGCTGGTTTTGAGAGTGGGGCATGATGATTGGTTCCGCGTCACGGCTCCTGATCATTATGTGATTCGAACCAGCATCGCGCAGTCAAGTGGTTTTAATCAAATCCAGGCGGAACTGTATCGCAATTCAGAGCCGACGCCAGTTGCTACGAGCAGTTACGGGAGCATCAACTACACAGTTGCTGGGGGCGGCAATACCTATTACTTGCGATTGTTCTTGCCGAACGGAGCAGCGCGCGACAATTATGCGCTCGCGTACTCGATCGGAGAGCCTCCGGTTCCTTACGTGACGACGTATTCGCCATATAACTACAACACTGCCGCAGATTTTGTCTTCTCGGGCTTTCTTACTGCAAACGGCGCGTCTGGGACATATTGGTTTGAGTACTCGACCGATCCGGCTTTCGCCAGTTCGCAGAACAGTCCTCCGGTGGCTTTCACGTCAGACATGAATTTTGCTCCTTTCGTGCGCTTTGCACCTCCAGCATTGGCCGAAGATATAACGTACTATTTTCGCCTAATTGCATCGAACGGACTCACGACGATAAAAGCAAATATAGCCAGCTTCCATACGTTTTCAGGGGTGCTGACAGTCTCTCCTGCGAGTGGATTGGTCTTTGCCACGCAGAAAATCGGTACTACCAGCGATCCGCAGTTTCTGACCATTGCTAATACAGGCCAAAAGGGGCTTACGCTCAATCCCGGTTCTACCAATCTTGGCTTTGTCCAGTCTTCTGGGTGTCCGTCCCCGATAGCTCCCGGAGCCAGCTGTCGAATCGCAATCAGCTTCAAGCCCAATTTCGTCGGATTAAATCAATCCTGGTTTTTTTTGCCCTCGAGTGCAGGTACCCAGTATGTCCAACTGAGCGGAACGGGCAAGGGCGCTTATGCCTCGGTGTGGCCGCTCTATGTGCGAGGTGCGGAGTTCGGAAACGTGATCGTGAACTTGGCATCGATTCCGCAAATGCTTACTCTTCTGAACCAGGGCAACGATGTTATGGATTTGACGGCGATCCAGATCGGTCCGGGCTTTAGGCAGACCAACAACTGTCCGGCGTACTTGCCAGTGATGAGCACCTGCAATTTTTGGGTCACAGCGAAACCGGATCATTCCGGTCCGTACACCTCGGTGCTGTATCTCAGCAGCTTTGCCGGCGGGCTAAATCAGGTCTCTCTGTACGCCGTCGGCTTAGATTTCCAGATGACTCTGAATCGGCCGAGTCGGCCAAGCCGCTCAACGACGAACGGTACTTCCGGGAGCCAGAATGCTGCATATCAAGTGACACTGGCGTCCATGGGTCCCATCTCAGCGCCTGTTTCGCTCGCGTGTTCGGGCGTACCGACTGGCTTTAGTTGCGATGTGCAACCCGCAACGGTAAACCTGAATGGCAATCCGGTAAACGTAAGCGTTGTTGTTGGAATCAATAGGAGTACCGCACCATCCCGTGTGATGCGGTTGCACCGGCGCGAGGTCAAGCAGGAGGATTTTGCCTTGAAGGTTTCCGCGAAAGTTGGTGGTGCCACGCGCAGTTTAAACATTCCCGTCACGCTCAGCAGGGAATAACCCGAGAACCCTTTCACCACAGAGACACGGAGGCACAGAGGATGCTTAAGAAAAGGTTCGGACTGCTGTTGACTCTGTGCTGTTTCGCGCAGGTGTGCTTTGCCCAGAGTGCGGCGACTGCCACGGTGGTGGTGCCGATCACCAAGGAGCCCTCTCATCATCTGGTTTTTGAGAATGAGTACGTGCGCGTGTTCAAGGTGGAAGTGGCGCCGCATGCAGAGACGCTGTATCACAAGCACGATGTCGATTACGTATTTGTGACCTTGGGCGATTCGGATGTTGAGAGCGTGCGCCTGGGCGAGCCGCCGGTGCGATTGCAATTGAAGGATGGCGAGACGAGATTCACGAACGGCGGGTTCGCGCACAAAGCGGTGAACAGGCGTGACAAGCCGTTTGTGAATGTGACGGTGGAGTTGAAAAAGGCCAAGCCCGCACAGGTGGAGATCGCATGCAATGTATGTACGAAAGTGTGGCGCCAGTCCAAGCCTAAGGCGTCTGTAAAAAAAGAGACGTTATATGAGACCGATCAATTACGAATTACGCGCTGGCAACTTGACGGTGCGTTTAGGGTACCCCCAGAAATCGATATGAATAACCACCTCCTTGTCGCATTGGGCGAATTTCTCTTGGAGCGCGGAGTGACTCACCCTGAATCCAAAATATATGGAACCGGAGACGTCAGGTGGAACGAGAAAGGTAAGTATTTTTGGCGTCCGGAGACCGATGCCGCATTCGTGATTATCGAGATGAAGCGCTGAGCTGGAAGCAAAGCGGCAGGTGTGTGATCATGTTCCTCGACCTTGCGCGATCCGAACATGTCTGTTACAACTAATGAAGTCGTTATGCGCGTGAGCGCGTGATGATTGAGCGCATGAGAGCTGCACATTGAATTGTGCAGAAATTCTTTTAACGAAATTTTAAAAAAATTGGCTCAGGCGCTTGCATTAAATCGAGAGACTTGTTATAGTCTCTGAAGTCGTAAGGGAAGTGGCAGCCGACTTCGTGTCGGCAAAACTTTTGAATCCAACCGTAAGGCTGGACAGTCAAATAGAGAACGCAACAAGATGCCCTGGCCACGGGGTTGAATTCGAGAGCAACCTTCCCAAGAAGGCAAACGCGCTCCCGAAGGGTTAAGCGAAGCGGTTCCTCAAGGAACACCACAGCAACAACCTCCAAAGAGATCTTTAATCAATTTTATTAGGCTTCCGGGATTCCTGTCTGTAAGACATTAAAACGGAGGCACTTATCGCGCGCTTGCTGTATCGGCTCCGCGCCGGATGGGTTGACCATCTGGATGCGTCGAGCGAACAACGCAGTGGGCGGGATAAGTAAACAGGGTTCCCCGAAACACGAAGAGATTCGTCGAATAAGGGGATAAAAGTTTCGAGGACACGCAGCTCTGCTGCGTATTACTCAAACGCTCCACCTAGGTGGTAAGCGATTTGGGTCTTTGACAAATAGGTTGAACGTGCCAGTCGTGAGAAAGTGCTCGGGTTAAAAGTCGAGCGATTCTCACAAAATAGGTAAGTGCTGGTGCAGCATTCCGCCGGGCTTAGTCTGCAAAGACGGTCTGGTTTTGGCTGCATTGGCTTGCTTCCTCTGACTACCCGTCGAGGAAGCGCAAGGTACTCTTTAGTGAGTGCTTTGTAACAGGTTTCAAACGAGAGTTTGATCCTGGCTCAGAATCAACGCTGGCGGCGTGCCTAACACATGCAAGTCGAACGAGAAAGTGGAGCAATCCATGAGTAAAGTGGCGACCGGGTGAGTAACACGTGAC
>JAOAPH010000104.1 GCA_025462835.1 Candidatus Angelobacter sp.
GCAGCCAGCCTTTGGACTTGGCGTTCGCTTCCGAGCCCGCCTCCAGCAGTTTGTCCCAGTGAATCGTCTCGGCGCGAATGAAGTGCTTCTCCAGATCGGAGTGAATCGCTCCAGCGGCGTTCTGCGCGCGTGAGTTGCGCTCCGTCGTCCATGCGCGGCATTCATCCTCACCGACGGTGAAAAATGAAATTAGCCCAAGCAGGTCATAAGTCTTGCGAATCAAGCGCGAGAGCCCGCTCTCGGTCAGTCCGTAGCTGGAGAGAAAATCCGCTGCGTCCGCGTCTGACATTGACGCCAACTCCGCTTCCACCTTTCCGCAGATGGCCGTAGCGCCAGCATTTGGACGCGCCGCAACTTCCGTAAGTCCATATTTCGCGACAGCACTCTCCAAGTCTTTGCCGAGCTCGCTACTCTCATTCACGTTCACGACGTAGAGAATGGGCTTCTGACTGAGAAACATGAATCCGCGAATGCGTTTTTTGTCGTCGGCGGAAATCTCCATCTCGCGCAGCGGACGCTCTGTCTCGAGGTGCGCCTTGCAGCGGATGATCAGGTCGTTTTCCTTTTCGAGCTCCGGCGTGCGCTGCTTCTTAAGATCCTTCTGAAGGCGCTCCAAACGCTTTTCCACTTGCCCCAGATCGTTGACGATCAAATCAAAATCGACGTTCTTGATATCGCGTAGCGGATCGTTCTCTCCAACGTGAGGAATCGCAGGATCATCGAACGCGCGCACCACGTGCGCCAACGCATCCACCGTTCGCAGATTGTTGGCGTAAGCGCTTTCCTTCAGCGCCTCTTGCCCGATCGCAGCCACATCCGAATATTCCACGGACGTGTGCACCAGCTTCTTCGGGTTGTAGAGCGCGGCCAACTTGTCGAGACGCTCGTCGGGCACTTTGGCGATTCCCAAGTGCGCTTCGCGAGGATTGTGCGCGCTCGCCGCCACGTCCACCTTGGTCAGGATTTGAAACAGCGAAGTTTTGCCCACCTGCGGCAGGCCAATGATTCCAGTCTTCATATTGGGTGATTATTGCGGGTACTTTCTTAAGAGGGACTGCGAACTATTAATGATAAATGCTCAGCGCGACTCTGGCGAATCTTGTGGACTTGCGATTATTTGAAAACAACGACGGCAGGTAGGAAAGGACGCCGGGTGGGAACACCCTTTAGGTAGAAAAGGACGCCGGTGGTAACACCCCTCGCGGGTGGCTTAGCCCTTTAGGTCTGCAGTGGGAACACCCCTCGCGGGTGGCGCAGGCCTTCAGGCCTGCATTTGAGACGTTCTCTTGAGGGTGGGGCTTTAGCCCCGGGGCTTTGAGCGGGCACGGCTTCAGCCGTGCCATAGCGTGACGAATAGATATGGGACTTTAACCCTGAGGCTTTGAAAGGGCACGGCTTCAGCCGTGCCATAACGTGACAAGTAGGTTTGGGGCTTTAGCCCCCGAGGTGCTATTCCATTCGCCTCGACACCAATCCCACCACGCCCAACCCAAGCAACAGCACCGCGCCCTCAGTCATTGTCGACAACCGATGCAGCCGATCAAAATCCGCACGTTGCGCGGGTGACGCGAACTCCAGCTGCGGAGTCTCCGCACGAATCGCCGCCAACCGCGGCGTTATGCCGAACTGCGAAACCGCGGTCAGCAACAGCATTGCGACTACTAACAAATGCTGCGTTGTCCGAAAATTCTTATGAATGATGGACGATGCAATCAGGAACGCCACTCCGCACACCAGCCCCATCCAATGAAGCGCGCCTAAGGACCGGGAAACAATCTCTCCGGCAAGATGCCGACCGCCTTCAACGGGCGTTAGCACCCCGAATACCGCTGGTGCCTCGACAGCAGAAAAGAAAACAATGCCGCCGATCCAAAGAACGAGGGAGAGGAGCACCACAAATCGTAAAATCTTCATTTAATCCGCGTTCATCCGCGAAAATCCGCGGCTGCTTTTGTTTTTGCCGAGAGCTGATAGCCGACAGCCGATAGCCGTCCTACACCGGCACCGCCACACTCTCCACCAACTCAGTCAGCAACTTGTCCGATTGCTCCGTCTTTTTCAGCGTCGAAGAGTAACGCGCGTCCACCACTACACGATGAGCGAAGACCGGCACAGCCAAGCTCTTGAAATCCGATGGTGTCGCAAAGGTTCTGCCCTCGAGAAACGCCATTGCCTGGGCGGCGCGATAAAGCATTAGGGATCCGCGCGGCGAGACTCCCAGCGAAAAATATTCTGACTCGCGCGTCTTTTTTACTATCGCTAGGGCGTAGTCGAGCAACGAATCATCCACACGGATCTTCTCCACTGCGTTCTGCATGGCGACAACTTCCTCGCCGGTCACCACTGGCTGTAGATCGTCCAGCCGCGCGGCTCCCGCTGTAGCTCGCAGGATCTCGCGCTCGCTCGCTGATTCCGGATAGCCCATCTTCACCCGCATCAAGAAGCGGTCCATCTGCGACTCCGGCAGCGGATACGTCCCATGGTGCTCCACGGGATTCTGTGTCGCAATCACCAGAAACGGCTGCGGCAGTGGATGACTCTGGCCGTCCACAGTCACCTGATTTTCGCTCATGGATTCCAGCAGCGCCGACTGTGTCTTCGGAGTGGTGCGGTTGATCTCGTCTGCCAACAGAACGTTGGTAAAGACCGGGCCCGGCTTGAACTCGAATTTTTGTTCCAAGGACGAGTAGATGGAGATGCCGAGCACGTCACTGGGCAGCATGTCACTCGTGAACTGAACGCGCTGGAACGTGCAATGGATCGCGCGCGCGATCGCATGACCCAGAGTGGTCTTGCCTACGCCGGGAACGCCTTCTATCAACAGGTGTCCGCGCGCGAGGATGGCAACTATTGCCAGGCGCACTACATCATCTTTTCCGCGGATGATACTGCGGAGCGCGTTCTCGAGTTGCGCGGCTTTATTGCCCGTGTTTGGAACGATTTCTTTTTGCGTTGCTGGATGTGACATTGGAAACGGGATTGTACCTGACTTTCTCTGAGAGCTACTAGGGAACAGCACGCGATTTTGTGACTCACCTCGCAGCAAATTTGGTTTCAAGCTCTCAGTTTGTGCAAGAATACACGGTTGGACATTCTATAAATGGCCCAGTTTGGTAGCTTCGCACTAATTCTCGCTCTTCTTCTGAGCTTCTACACGCTTTTTGCAGGTGCTCTCGCTCTTTTTCGCGGGCCCGCCGCAGACCGCTTGGCGGAAACCGCCCGCCGCGCTGGCATCGCCACCTTTATTGCGGTGTTAGCCGCCGCCGTCGCGCTGGTCATCTCGGTCTTAAATAACGATTTTTCCCTGGCCTACATCCGCGATCACAGCAACATTGCGCTGCCTACCGCTTACAAGTTCGCCGCGCTTTGGTCAGGACAGGAAGGTTCGTTGCTGTTCTGGGCCTTGTTGCTTTCCGCGTACGCCTTCGTAGTCCGAATTCGATACCGTATTGATGTCAAGCTCACTGCTTACGCTTCGGTGATCCTCGCCGGAGTCCAGTTCTTCTTTCTGCTGCTGATTAATTTCGCCGCGCATCCATTCGCGGTGGTCGCTGGAACTCCGCCTGCGGATGGAAACGGACTCAACCCGCTGCTGCAATATCCCGAGATGGTCATCCATCCGCCGATGCTTTATCTCGGATACGTCGGCATGGCCGTCCCATTCGCATTCGCGCTAGGTGCGTTGATCATGCGATATCCCGGCGAGAAGTGGATCGCCATCACTCGCCGCTGGACGATGATCGCGTGGCTCTTTCTCACCTGCGGAATCTTTCTCGGCGCACATTGGGCCTACTCCGTCCTCGGATGGGGAGGCTACTGGGGTTGGGACCCCGTTGAGAACGCCTCGCTGCTGCCCTGGCTCACTGGAACTGCATTCCTTCATTCCGTGATGATGCAGGAAAAGCGCGGAATGATGAAGGTCTGGAACGTCTGGCTTATCTTCATTACCTTCCTGCTCTCGATCTTCGGGACCTTTCTTACCCGCAGTGGCTTGGTCAGCTCCGTCCATGCATTCGCGAATTCACCGATTGGCGGCTGGTTTGTTGCATTTCTCGTCGTCATCGCGGCCGTCTGCCTGTTCTTCTTCATCAAGAATCGTTCGCATCTGAAGAGTGAGAACAAACTGGAATCGCTGGTCTCTCGCGAATCGAGTTTCCTCTTCAACAATCTTGTTCTGCTGGCATCGTGTTTTGCTGTGCTCTGGGGAACGCTCTTCCCGGTACTCTCTGAATGGGTTCAGGGAAACAAAGTCACCGTCGGCCCGCCATTCTTCAACAATGTGAATATTCCCATTGGACTCTTCTTACTTGTATTAACGGCAATAGGTCCGCTGCTGGCATGGCGCAGCACATCATTTGAGAGCGTCAAACGGAATTTCGCCGTCCCCGCTGCCCTCGCCGTATTAACGGCCATAGCCCTCGTCATCGGCGGCATGCGTCCCTGGCAGGAGTGGGCAAACTTTTATTCACTCATGGCGATATCCCTCGCGGTACTCGTCTTTGCCAGCATCTCTTCGGAATTCATTCGTGGAGCAGGCGTGATCCGCGGACACACCGGCATGGGATGGGCTGCATCGCTGGTGCAGTTGACGCGCCGCAACACTCGCCGATACGGCGGCTACATCGTTCACTACGGTGTCATCGTGATCTGCATCGGGTTCGCCGGCGCGGCATTTAACCAGACCAACGAGCAGGAACTCGGATACGAAGAATCGATGACCATCGGACCCTACAAACTCGTCTGCCTGAAATACACGCAGGATGACACTCCTAACTACGGGAGCGAGCTCGCGATACTCGACGTGTACAAGAACGGCAAGAAGATTGACACCATGTACCCCGAGCGGCGCTTCTACAAATCCAGCCAGCAGCCCAGCACCATGGTCGCGAACCGCAGCACTATCCAGGAAGATC
>JAOAPH010000069.1 GCA_025462835.1 Candidatus Angelobacter sp.
ACAACAACGTGCGCACTTCGGGATTCATCGTCGTCGACCACAACTGCTCTGCCGACATCTCGCCCAATCCCTTGTATCGCTGCACCGTGTAGTCCTTGCGGCCTTCGCTCACCACGTACTCGAACAACTCTCGCGCAGACGTCTTCTCCACTACCTCTTCTTCGCCTTTGCGTTTCGAGGCCTTCGCCGCGCCCGCAGAAGTCTTCTTCGCCGACTTCTCGCGCTCGCCCTTCTCCACGTCGCTGAGCTCGGACTCTTCCTCTTGCGCCTCCGCAACTGCATTTGCGCGGACCATCCGCTCAATGATGAACGGCGGCTCCATGTATGGCTCGATCTGCTTGTACTTCGACATCATCTGCCGATACTCCGGCGTATGCGCCATCTCCCAGTTGAGCGCGCGCTCCGCGCCCTGCGCGTCCGTGAACCGGACTTCCCAGGTGTTGTGCTCTTCGTCGAATACCAGCTCCACTTTCTTGATGCCGGCATCCTTGCTCAACTTGTTCAACTCTTTTTCCAGCTTGACGATCTTCGCCGGCGGATTCTTCTTGTCGCCTTCAAAATCAGCGCGAGCGACGAAGCCCAAACGCGGCATCAGCGAAGTGATGCGCTCGTCACGGATGCGCTTGTCCACCTTGTCGAAAAATCCCAGGTACTCGTTCAGCGTGGTCATGAACTTGGTGAGGTTGCCGCCCTCAAGCTTTGCCGTGCCATCGCCGTAGCGCACCACCAGGCCGTCCGACGCCCTCTTCACCATCACCTTCACGAACTCGCGGTCGTCCTTGATGTACTGCAGGCTCTTGCCCTTCTTGATGCTGTAGAGCGGCGGCTGCGCAATGAACACGTGTCCGCGCTTGATCAGCTCCGTCATATGCCGGAAGAAGAAAGTCAGAAGCAGCGTGCGGATGTGCGACCCGTCCACGTCGGCGTCCGTCATCAGGATCACCTTGTGATAACGCAGCTTCGCCGGATCAAAATCGTCTTTCCCGATGCCGCATCCCAGCGCCGTGATCATCGCGCGGATTTCTTCGTGGCCCAGCATCTTGTCGTAACGCGCTTTTTCGACGTTGAGGATTTTTCCCTTGAGCGGCAGGATCGCCTGGAATTTACGGTCGCGACCCTGCTTCGCCGTCCCACCTGCGGATTCGCCCTCTACCAGATAAATTTCGCAACGCTCTGGCTGACGTTCCGAACAATCCGCCAGTTTTCCCGGCAGACCTCCGCCATCGAGCGCTCCCTTGCGACGCGTCAGGTCGCGCGCCTTGCGTGCCGCTTCGCGTGCCCGTGCCGCTTCGATCGCTTTGTTGATGATCTTGCGCGCTACCGGCGGATTCTGGTCAAAGAACGCTCCCAGGCGTTCATTCACGAACGCCTGCACAATACCGGCGATATCGGAATTCAGCTTGCCTTTGGTCTGCCCTTCGAACTGCGGCTGCGAAAGCTTCACGCTGATGACCGCGACCAGGCCTTCGCGAACGTCATCTCCGCTCAAATTCTCTTTTACGTCTTTGAATAACCCGAGCTGCTGCCCTGCATTGTTGATGGTGCGCGTGAGCGACGTGCGGAATCCCGAAAGGTGCGTGCCGCCGTCAACCGTGTTGATGTTGTTAGCGAAACAGAACACCGATTCCGAGTACGCGTCGTTGTACTGCAACGCAATTTCCATGGCCACGCCATCGCGCTCCGCTTCCATGTAGATCGGCCTTTCATGGAGAACGGTCTTGCCGCGGTTCAGATGCTTAATGAACTCAGCGATGCCGCCGCTGTACTTGAACTCCGTGGTCTTCGCTTCGCCGGTCTTGGAATCCGTGGTGCGTTCGTCGGTCAAGGTGATTTGCAGTCCCTTATTCAGGAACGCGAGTTCGCGCAACCGCTGCGCCAATGTGTCGTAATTGTATTCGGTGGCCGTGAAGATGCTTCTGTCGGGAAGAAAATGGACTTTCGTCCCGCGCTTCTTCGTACTTCCTGTCTTTTTGAGTTTGCTGGTCGGCTCGCCCTTCGAGTACGTCTGCTCCCAAACTTGTCCGTCGCGCCAGATCTCCAGGTCGAGTTGTTCGCTGAGCGCGTTCACGCAACTCACGCCTACGCCGTGCAGTCCTCCGGACACTTTGTAGTTCGACGAATCAAATTTCCCGCCCGCGTGCAGCACCGTCATGACCACTTGCGCGGCGGGAATTTTTTCGCCGTCAATGTCCATGTCGCCCGTGGGGATTCCGCGCCCGTTGTCCTGCACCGTGATCGAGTTGTCGATATGGATAGCTACGTTGACCGTGTCCGCAAAACCAGCCAGTGCTTCGTCAACTGAGTTGTCGACGACTTCGTACACCAGGTGGTGCAATCCCATCTCGCCGGTCGAGCCAATGTACATAGCCGGGCGCTTGCGCACCGCTTCCATACCGCCCAGGACTTTGATCGAATCGGCATCGTAGGTGCCCTCGCCACTCGACCCATTTCCTGCAGTCTTTTTCGACTTCGTCTGCTCTTTTTCGTTCTCGGCTTTGCTTTGGACTGTTGCCACTGCGGTTTCTTTCGAGGCCATTAAAAAGGAACTCCGTGTATTGGACGCAAATCAGGCACCTTTGGACGCATTTTCCAGCCAGTGTTCACTGGCGTCAAATACCTTAAATTCAGTAATTTAGTGCGCCTGAATACTACTCAATTTTACCATGACGGGGTGCATTTTGCGGAGGCTTCTTTGGGGCACCAATCGCCTCGGAATTCATTGAAAATAGGCGCATTTCTAATCACGAATTCACCCCAAACACAAGAAAAATCCGCAGAACACAAAAATTACAAAAATTGACGAAAATCGATTGGAATCAGCTTCTTACAGTTATACTCCTTAGCTGAGTTGTACCATCTTAATCATTGACTAAGGAGATTCACCCCAATGCAAAAGACCCTCCGTTTCGTCGCCGTTATTTTGTTCGCCGTCGCCAGCGCTGCCGTCGCCTCCACCCCGAAGACCCCGATCAGCAAGACTGTTGTTTTGCACGAAGGCAGCAGCCCTGTCCCTACATGCTGGCCAGGCACCATCTGCTCGCCTGACGGGAACTAGGCAAGCAGGTTACTTCGGTTACCAAATATTATTAAAAATCTCTTGTGGGGCTTCCCGAACTGGAATATCCTTCCGGTTCTGAGGCCCCACTATGTCTATCTCTCCATTGAACTACGCGCTGTGGTTGGCGGCTCCATTTTTTCAACTCTTGATATTGGGTTTCATGGTCCGAAGAAAGTTGACCGCTGAGTTCCCGTTCTTTTTTACCTACACCGTTTTTCAGGTTCTTAGTGTCGCTGTTCTATTCGCGATCTTTCACTTTGCTCCCAGCATGTACTTCTACGCTTACTGGACCTCGAGCGCGTTGGGCATCATGCTCGCGTTTGCCATCATCCATGAAGTCTTTTGCTACGCGATCCGCCCCTACGTCGGTCTTCGCGACTTAGGCAACTTGTTGTTCAGGTGGGCTACGTTTTTGCTCGTCCTGATTGGAGGAATGCTCGCAATCTCCGCCGCCGGTATGAATAGCAAGCAACTCTTCTTGGCTATCATTGATGTAGAGCGGGCTGTTCGCTTGATGCAGTGTGGTTTACTTTTGTTCGTTTTTGTTTGCTCGTCATATCTCGGCTTAACCTGGAGGAACTTCGCTTCTGGCATCGCTCTGGGATACGGCATCTTTGCCACCACAGATCTCGTCATGTTTAGTCTGCACGGTCAATTGGGACCGAGTTGGAACTCCACCCTTGGCATCATTACCACGTCGGCCTATAACCTCTCTGTTCTTACCTGGTTTGGTTATGCATTGATGCCTGAAAGTGCCCGCCAGCGCGTTCACGCCGAAGTCGTCTATCGCCCGGTCTTCGACCGCTGGAATCAGGCAGCCATGGCATTGGTTACTCCCTCGCCCGCATTAGTCCCGGGAATGAGCGGCCAGACCTACCTCACCGAGATCGAGCGCACGGTCGAGAACATCATGGCCCAGAAGTCAGGACCCGCGTCCAACGGCTACTCGGAAAAAGAGAAGAACCAGAAGATAGGCTGACTCAAAAGTAGTTTCCAACCCAAATAAAAAAGCCGGGATCCACTCCCGGCTTTTTCTATTGAATTCAATCCGCGTTCATCCGCGAAAATCCGCGGCAAGCCTTTGACTTTGCTTTCAACGAGAAACTAGAAACCAGAAACCAGAAACGAGAAACCGGTTTTTCATATCCTCATCGGCATAACAATGTATCGATATTTATACTCATCTCCGGCATCGTCCGGCCTCAACTGCCCTGCCGACTGCGAATCCTTCAACTCTAGTCTCACGCCCGCCGCGCTTGCGCTCACCACTTTCAGGAAGTCCAGCAAATACTGCGAGTTGAATCCGATCACCATCGGGTCGCTGTCATAAACCACTTCGATCGAATCCTCTGATTCTCCCGTCTCCGTTGACGACGACGAAAGCCTCAGCTCATTCTTATCCAGCTTCAACCGGATAGCCCCGGAGCGCTCGTCCGCGAACTGGGCCACGCGCTGGATGGCGCTGGAGAGGTCATCGCATTTCAGCGCGACGGACTTGTTGTTGTCGCGCGGCAGCACCGCCTCGTAGTTCGGGAATTGTCCCGTCAACTGTCGCGACGTCAGCACCCGCTGCCCGATGCGGAAGAACAGCGTCGACTCATCCTTTGCGAATTCGACGTTATCAACTTCTCCGCTCTGTAACAGCGAATTTAATTCCGCCATCGCCTTTTTCGGGACCAGTGTTTTCATCTCGCCCGAGACACCGGAAAACTTTGCCGTGTTGTTCTCGATGTGCGCCAGTCGATGCCCATCCGTGGCCACCATCGTGATCGATTCCGCCTTCAGCACCATGAGAGCGCCATTCAGTGTGTAGCGTGATTCTTCTGATGAGATCGCAAAGATTGTCTTGCCAATCAGTGTCCGCAATACCTGCGCCGGCAACTGCATCGCTAGATTGTCGGGGAATATTGGCAGTGCCGGAAAGTTCGCCCGCGCCATGCCCACCATCTTCGTATTCGACCGCCCGCTGCGGATCTGCACCCAATGGTTCTCCATCAACTTGATCGAGATTTCGCCATCGGGCAGCAGCTTCACATAGTCATAGAATTTGCGCGCGGGAATGGTGCAGGAGCCTTCCTTCTTCACCTTCGCCGGACACGAGGTCCGCAAGCTCAAATCCAGGTCCGTCGCCGTGATCGACAGTTTCCCCTCAGCCGCTTCAAATAAAAAATTGGAGAGGATTGGGATCGTCGTCTTGCGTTCCACCACACCCTGTGTCGCCGTGAGTTCCCTGAGTAGATCGAACTTGCTAACGGTGATTTCCATGGATGTCCCCTGAACCGCGGCAGTTGAGGATTCTGTTCCGATGCTGGTAGTCGCCATCTTGATGTCGCCCTTCTTTAATCTCGGGCTCTGCAACTCTTGCGTTGCTTCACCCTCACTTCGCTCGCCTTTACGGTTACTTATATCAAAAGAAACAGTACTTAAACACAGTAGTAATAATAGGCAGTTCGGGAAAGTGGAAATCTCTTACCAAATCCCGTTCCACACGGCTGAATCTCACTACTAGCCTGTCTGAAACCCGGCCGCATAATCTTACCAACGGTGTACTTCAGGTACAGATTAAGAATTCCTATCCACTTCTACTAACCTTCCACAATCCATCCACATCCACTACTGAGGAACAAACCACTCATTCCGTGGATAACTCATCCCAAACCGCATTCTATCCGGTCAAATGATCGGTCAATTGATTGAGTACTCTGTTTAAATCCTTGTCGGATTTCCGCAACTCTACAATCTTCTCTACCGAGTGCATGACCGTGGTGTGGTGCTTTCCGCCAAATTGCCGGCCGATCTCTGGTAGGGAACAATCCGTCAGTTGCTTCGCCAGATACATCGCGATCTGCCGCGGCACTACTACCGACCGCGAATTGTTCTTTGCTTTGATCTCCGCCGTGCGCATCCCAAATTGTTCTGAGACAGCCTTCTGGATACTCTCGATGGAGATCTTCCGTACCTGCTGCTCGATGAAGTTCCTCAACACCTGCTGTGCAGTGCTCAGTGTGATCTCCGCGCCGGTGAGCGAGCAATAGGCCACCAGGCGGATCATCGCGCCTTCCAGTTCGCGCACATTCGTCCGCACATTCTGCGCGATGAACAACGCCACGTCCGTCGGCAATTGCACTCTCTCCGACTCACCCTTCTTCTGCAGGATGGCCACCTTCGTCTCCAGGTCCGGCGGTTGGATGTCCGCGATCAATCCCCACTCGAAGCGGCTGCGCAGCCGGTCTTCGATCTCTGATAACTCCTTCGGAGGACGGTCACTCGC
>JAOAPH010000087.1 GCA_025462835.1 Candidatus Angelobacter sp.
CGGGAACTCCAGTTCCAGTTACGTTTCAGCTTCTAATCGATTGCGGGGTACAATACTGGCTCTAAATGTTCGAACCTAAGCTATCGCACGGCCAACGCGAGAACAGTGAACTCGGCTTCCTGGAAAGGGAGACGATGGAACTGGTTTGGAAGTTGGGCGAAAGCTCGGTTTCGCAAGTCCACGAAGAAATGGCCGGGCGACTGGCCTACACCACGGTGATGACTACGCTAGACCGTCTATTCAAAAAAGGACTGCTCGAACGGCGAAAGCAAGGACGCGCATTTTTCTATACCGCCCGTTTATCGAAAGCCGAGTTCAAAGGCGGCTTGGTCAAGCGCGCTCTGCGTTTCCTGCTCGAAGAGAACAAGCATGAGCCGGTGCCGCTGATGGCGAATCTCGTGGAGACTTTCCGGGAGCATGACAATCGGCTTCTGGACGAGTTGGAGAAAATGATCCAGCAGAGCAAACGAAAGAGAAATCGCGAGGCGAGGTGAAGTGTATTTTTTACTGCTAATCGCGATCACGCTGGGTGCCGCATTTGTCGTCCACGGCGCGCTCTCCCTTTTAGCGGTGACGATCTGGCAATTTTCGCGCAAGCGCATTGCCCGGATGTCGCCGAGAAAAGCTTCCCAGTTTCTTCTCTGGTTGCGCCTTGCCCCATTCATCGCGACCGTGATCGCGGCTCTCATCTTCATTATTCCCGCTTTTCTGGAATATGAACCGCACTCCACGCAGGAGAGGATTTCTGTCTCAATCGGATTGTTTGCGCTGATCTCATTGCTGATCGTGTTTGGCGGGTTGCGCCGGTCGATCTCAGCCATCCTGCAAAGTAATCGCGTGATGCATGAGTGGATGAAAGACTCCGAGGAACAGTCGACTCAGCTGGAAGGAGTCTCGGTTCATCGCTGCCATCACGACTCGCCGGTGATCGCGGTGCTGGGATTGTGGCGCACGCGCATATTTGTCTCCAACCAAGTCTTCGAGAAGCTTTCTTCGGAAGAACTGAATGCGGCGTTGCGC
The DNA here is from genome assembly GCA_025462835.1 of Candidatus Angelobacter sp. Classification (GTDB taxonomy): domain Bacteria; phylum Acidobacteriota; class Terriglobia; order Terriglobales; family Acidobacteriaceae; genus JAICLA01. The sequence goes on from JAOAPH010000087.1 coordinate 1,021, forward strand.
CATGAAGCCGTTCACGCGCGCAGCAAAGACACGTTCAAGAAACTCGCTCTACACTTTTCGCCGAAAGTATTTCCTGCATGGGACTTGCTGGCGCCCATCCGCGAGAGCTGGGCCAAAGCGTGCGAGTTGTCCGCCGATGAAGAAGCTGCGGCTCACGACGCGCAGCGGACGTTGTCGCTGGCATCGGCGCTGGTCAAAGTCTCTCGGCTCTCCTGCCCAACGGAAATACCCACAATTGGCGCGGCGCTCATGAATGACACAGAAAGCTTTCTTGGATATCGCGTACAGCGGCTGCTGCAAATCTCAGAGAATGGATCCGGCTCTGTGGTCACAACGAAGCAAAATGTTTTCCCGCAATGGACAGTCTTCCCTGCGGCCCTGCTATTGCTTACGACAGTGGCGTACCCCCAGGCGCTGAGCTTGACCCATGAGCTGCTCGAGATCTTCGTCCGCAGCTGGTAAATCATTTTCCGCTCGTGCCCTGCAGCCTTCTTTCCATCTGATTCAGCAGGATCTGCCACATCTCAATCTCAAGTTCGAATTGGTGCTTGAGCGGGTCTTGAGCGCTGGTTACCGCGCCCAGGTTGTTTTGCATCTGGTGAATCAACACACGCATACGCTGGATGTCGGCTTGCATCGCCTCCGCCTGCCCTTTATTCATGCCGGATTCATGTTGTGCAACGGAGCTTTCCGCCGGACGTGCTGAGGGTTGCGATTGAGCTGATTCAGGCTTGGCGGTCTGTTGCTTTTCCTGCCCGGCACAGAGTGCGGGAACAAAACAAATGCATAGAGCGATGAGCCACTGTCTTAAATTCACGAGCGAAACCTCCTGTAAATCCTGCTTCGTGCATTATTGGATGGTGAACTAAGCTGCTGCGAGGAAAAAATGGCGACCCCGTTTCTGGGGCCGCCGATTAAGACCAACTTCGCATCAAGAAGGGCCATTACTCATACCTGAGAGCCTCGACCGGGTTCATGCTGGCCGCCTTAAGTGCCGGCCAAAGTCCGGAAAAGACGCCTACACCCGCCAAGATCAGAAATGAACTAAGCATCACCGTTGCGGAGGTACGCAGGAAGATGTCGCCCTCGTGGTTGACTGTCTTGAATTGTTCAGAATAGAGAGGCATAGGTGGAATGGCGTGGGCCAAAACGACAGCTACCAGCATCCCTATGATTCCTGCAACAAACGTCAGCAGTAACGCTTCCGTGAGAAACTGCAGCGCGATATCGCGCGGACGCGCGCCGATGGCCTTTCGCAATCCCACTTCGCGGGTGCGCTCGGTCACGCTGACCAGCATGATGTTCATCACCCCGACTCCGCCAACACCCAGCGTGAGCGCGCCGATGAAACCCAGCAATATCTGAAGAGCGATTGAGAACTTTCCAGCTCCGCACTGTCTTCGACGGTGTCCCACTCGGGAGTTGATTTTTCGTCTCTGGGGTCGAAGCCGTGCCGTTGCGCGAGCACAGCCCGGACAGCCTTGGTGGCCTGTTTGTGCAGTTCAGGAGTGATGGGCTGATAGACGATCATGCCCGGATCGCGCAGATCGACGATGTCACCAGTGGTCTCGAACGGAAGAAAGGCGTTCTCATTGTCGGGCCCGTTGTTGGAAGAATCCTGGATTTTCAGCGCCAGCAGCCCGATCACTTGGAACTGGGCTCCGTTGATGCTCACAAATTCCCCGACCGGTGGGTGACCACCAAAACCTTTTTAGCCGCATTGGGGCCGAAGATCACAACCCGACGATCTTCGGAAAAATCGCTTGGCTCGAAGAAGCGGCCTTCGCTGACGTTGAGTTTCCGCATTTCGCCATACGGATATTGAATCGCCTTGGTAGAAACCGTCACCACGCGATTGCCGTACTTGAAAGCGTAGTTGTCATCGTTCTCCGCGCTTACGTTCTTGACCAGCGGCACTTCGTCGCGGATCGCTTGCAGATCTTCGTATTTGAAATGGATGCGGCGTCCGGCTCGTTGGCCACCTGCCTGCATGCTGGTCTGGCCCTGCCACATGATGATCACGTTGTTGTCAATGCCCATGAACGCGCCGACAACACTCTCACCCACGCTCTGCCCGTAGCCGAGAAGCAGCACCACTGTGGCCAGTCCCCAGACGATGCCCAGCATAGTGAGGATTGAGCGCAGCCGATTGCGCTG
>JAOAPH010000091.1 GCA_025462835.1 Candidatus Angelobacter sp.
GCAAAGACGAGGTGCTCTGTTGTATTGCGAGAACACTTCGCATGGTGAACAAATCGTTAAACCCGGACATCCTGGAGATGACTCGGTAATTCCATGGGGCAATTCAAGGAATCAATTGAGTCCTCTATAATGGATGTATCCCCTAAATGCGACGTGGAGAGTGAATGGGAGCGCCCCTGGAACTTAAGTCAACACTGAACCTGCCGAAGACCGACTTCCCCATGAAGGCCAACTTGCCCCAGAACGAGCCAAAATGGCTGGAAAAGTGGGAGTCCCTGCGCCTATATGACCGTATTCGGCAAGTTCGAAAAGACGCGCCCAGCTATGTTCTTCATGACGGCCCGCCTTACGCGAATGGCCCCATCCATCTCGGGCACGCGCTCAACAAATGTCTGAAGGATTTTGTGGTGAAGTCGAAGACGATGTTGGGATTCGACTCTCCCTATGTTCCTGGATGGGACTGTCACGGACTGCCCATCGAGATCAAGGTAGACGAATCGCTCGGGCGCAAGAAATTGGAGATGCAGCCCATCGAAGTTCGCAAGGCTTGTCGCGAATACGCCAGCAAGTACCTCGATCTTCAGCGCGAACAGTTCAAGCGCATCGGCGTCTTCGGACAATTCGACGATCCCTATTCGACCATGTCGAAGGAGTACGAGTCCGTCATCGCTCGAATGTTTTTCGATTTCTTCGAACAGGGTACCGACTTCGTCTACAAGGGATTGAAACCGGTCTCTTGGTGCATCAATGACAGGACTGCGCTCGCGGAAGCGGAAGTCGAATATGCCCAGCACACGAGTCCTAGTATTTATGTGAAGTACGCTCTTACCAGCGACCCCGGAAAGATCGATCCGGCCCTCGCCGGCAAAGAAGTCAACACCATCATCTGGACCACCACTCCTTGGACTCTGCCCGCGTCCATGGCTGTGGCATTCCATCCGGATTTTCAGTACGTCGCTTTGGAATCGGCAGGCGAGGTGTACATCGTTGTTGAAGAACTCGCCGAACCAACCAAGCAAGTCATTTCCATGCCGGACGCAAAGGTCATCGCTAGCTTCCCCGGCAAGCGCATGGAATATGCCACCTTCGCGCATCCGTTTTTGGACCGCTCCATCTTGGGAGTGTTGGCGACTTACGTCACCACCGACCAAGGCACGGGCGCGGTACACACTGCGCCTTCGCATGGCGCAGACGACTTCTACACCGGAGTCAAATACAAACTCGATCAGACTTGCAATGTCGACGCATCGGGACGGCTCCGCAACGGCTTGCCTGAATATGACGGGAAGACCGTCTTCCAAGCTAATGAGCCGATCATCGAATTGTTGAAATCGCGCGGTGCTCTGCTCGGCAGCGGCAGGCTCGAGCACTCGTATCCGCATTGCTGGCGATGTCACAAGCCCATAATCTTCCGCGCGACGGAGCAGTGGTTCATCAGCATGGAAGGCAGAGTCGGGGATAGCACGCTACGTCAGCGCTCCCTCGACGAGATCAAGAACGTAGAGTGGGATCCCGCGTGGGGCGAAGAGCGTATTTCCAACATGATCGCCACCCGTCCGGACTGGTGCATCTCCCGCCAGCGGATCTGGGGCGTGCCCATCGCGGTCTTCTTTTGCGCGAATGAATCGTGCAATGAGATCGTGCGCTCGAAAGAAGTCAATCAGCGGGTGGTGGATCTCTTCGCTCGCGAAGGCGCCGACGCTTGGTATGTCCATCCTGCCTCTGAGATCCTTCCCGCCGGAACAAAGTGCGCAAAGTGCGGTGGCACCGAGTTCCGCAAAGAGATGGACATCATCGACGTATGGTTCGAGTCCGGCTCAAGTTTTGCCGCAGTGCTCGGAAAGGGAAAACTGCATTTTCCCGCCGACCTCTATTTCGAAGGCGGAGACCAGCATCGCGGGTGGTTCCATTCTTCCCTGCTCTGCTCCGTCGGCACTCGTGATCAAGCGCCATATCGCACGGTTGCCACCAGTGGTTGGACACTCGACCCTTCCGGCAAGGCGATGTCCAAATCTCTCGGCAACGTTGTTGATCCTGTGGACATTGCCAAGCGCCTCGGTGGAGAGATCGTACGCCTGTGGGTCGCTTCAGTGGATTTCCGTGAAGACGTACATGCCTCGGAAGAACTGATGCAGCGGGTGGCGGAGAACTATCGCAAGATCCGCAACACGTTCAAGAACATGCTCGGCAACCTATATGACTTCAATCCTCAGGATGCCGTCGCGTTCTCTCAAATGGACCCGCTCGACCAGTACTACTTGATGCGCACCGCGGAAATGTCTGAGCGTGTTCAGAAGTGGTATGACGAACGCGCCTTCCACCGCGTCTACCAGGAGGTCCATAACTTCTGTGCGGCCGACCTCAGCAACGTCTATTTCGACGTTCTGAAGGACAGGCTTTACACCGCCGCTCCGAACTCGCGCGCGCGACGCTCCGCGCAGACCGCAATGTGGCTGATCGCCGAAGCCATGGTGCGCCTCATCGCTCCCATCATAAGTTTCACCGCAGACGAGATTTGGCAGTACTTGCCGGAAGTCGCCGGTCGCGCGGAAAGCGTTCACCTCACGCTCTTCCCCAAAGCGCCGGAGATCTATGGCGAAGAAGTCTCATCGGATGTCCTCGGTTCGCTCGCTCGCGATTGGTCGGTGATGATGTCGGTGCGGGATGAAGCGATGAGAGCGCTGGAAGCAGCCAGAAACAGTAAACAGATCGGTCCGAATCTGGAAGCTCTCGTCAAGGTATCGGCGCCGGAAACTGTTTACGAAGTGCTCTCGCGGCTCACCACGCAATTGCGCGCTCTCTTGATTGTCTCTGGCATCTCATTAGAGAAGGCCGCCAGCACCAACGGCGGTTCCGGAGTGCATGTGGAAGTGGTCCGGGCGCCGGGACAGAAATGTGAACGCTGCTGGAATTATTCTGTCCATGTGGGCGAAAATACCCGGTATCCGATGGTCTGCGAGCGTTGCTCCGCCGCGTTAGAGGAGATTGATAACGGCTAATGCAGGACCCCTCTCAGAGCACCTTTCGCCGATACTATTTTGTCATCGCGATGATCGTGCTGATGCTGGACCAGGCAACGAAGTCTCTCGTCGCCCGCAATCTTCCTTTGCATGACACAGTCACGGTCATTCCGGGATTCTTCAGTATCAGCCACGTATTGAATCCAGGCGCGGCCTTCAGCTTATTTGCTGATTCCGCCTCTCGATACACCACCGCCGGCCTGATTTTCTTTTCTGTGGTTGTGCTGTCCGTCGTGTCCACATTGTTGTGGCGCTCCGGTCACGCCTTCACCGCCGGTGGCCTCGCGCTTGCTTTGATCATGGGTGGAGCGCTTGGCAATCTGCTGGACCGCATTCGACTGGGAAGCGTCATCGATTTCCTGATGTTCAACATCGGCTCATATCACTGGCCGGATTTCAACATAGCGGACAGCGCCATCGTCCTCGGTTCTCTGCTGCTGATATCCGATCTTTTTTTTCATCAGGAAGCCGCAGAGACTCGCAGCTGACTTCGACCTAGCTCACTGCGCTCCGTAGACCTTCTTGTAGACCGCCACATTCCGCATGATGGCTTGGACATAATCCCTGGTCTCAGTGAATGGGATCGACTCCACGAATTCCGGCACATCGCGGAACCCACCGCCAGCCAGCCAATCGGCGACTCGATTGGATCCCGCGTTATATGCGGCCAGCGCGTACTCCACCTTGCCGCCATTTTCGCTGATCATGTCGCGAAAATATCGAGTGCCCAGCTTGAGGTTGGCGCTCGGCTCCAGCAGCCGCGCGGTCGAGAACGGTTTCAGTTTCACTTGTTGCGCCACCTTCTTGCCCACGGTGGGCAGCAATTGCATCAAGCCATAAGCATTCGCATGTGAGACGGCGCCTGCGTTGAACTCAGACTCCTGCCGGATCAATGAAGCCACAAGATAAGGATCGAGGCCGTTGGCAACAGAATTCGATTTCAAGTCCTGCCAGTACGGACGCGGGAACAATGCTTCTACAAATGATTTCGGCAGCGTCGACATATCCACCGCAAAATAAGTCGGCAACGCCCGCTTCAGCATCTGCAGAGCCGTGTATGGACGTCCCGCCTCCTGATGCAGACGAACGATCTCACCTATTGCCCAAGGCTTGTCGCCCTCATTCACAGCAGGCTGCAATTCTTTTATCGCCAGATCGAACAGCGCGCCGTTGGAAAGCAGTCGCGCCTTTTGCAGGCGCACATCAGTAACGCCATCCGCCGATTCCACCACCGGGGCCTGCTGTTGCGCATCGGGGACTTTTCCCAGCAGCGCGTCGTCCTCCAGCTCCACCCGCTTCAATTCCGGCAGTCTCTCGCGTGCGAGGATGGCATAGTAATAATTTCGGAACCTCGCAGACAGCTTTAAATAATAGGCACGCGCTTTCCCAATCTCGTGCTCGTCCTCGGCGATGCGGGCGCGCCAGTAGAGCGCATTGGGCACTTCGTTGGAATTCGGGAAAAGCGAGATTTGTTCTTCGAATTGCTTCTTCGCATCTGCCGTCTTACCCAACCGATAACTCAACCACGCCGCTTTCCAATGAGCGGAAGACCCGTACTTGCCTTCGGGAAAGCGCTGCGTCAACTCGGCGTACATTGCCGCGGCCTGTTCCAGATTCCGACGCAGCAGGAATTTATTTCCCGCACTCAGCAATTCCTCCTGCAACCATCCGCTCTGAGGCGCCGACCTTCGTAGTTCGTCAATGCTCGCGCTCTGCGACGCATCGTCATCCGCAGACCTTGCAATCTCGCCGAGCAGATAGAGCCTTTGCGCGTTGACCTCATCGTGCGCGTCCATCATGCCCAGCAGGATCTGTTTCGCTTCGCTCTGCCGGTCATTCTTGTAGAGAGCATTCGCCAGCGCCACTTGAACACTCGGTACTGGATGCCCTGTTGAATCGCTGACAAGTTGCTGATATTCCGAAATCGCCTGCCAATAGCGCTTCCCTCTCGCCAATAGATCAGCGCGGGATTTTCGGAGCTCGGGCGTGCCATAGCCATCGCTGCCCGCCATCTTCCGCAGGTACACCCCGGCTTCGTCCGCTTCAGGACTCAACGGCATCTCGTAATAAAGCTTGCGAAAAACTGCGAGTGCTTTGTCGTTCTGCGCCCCTCCGGCGTACGCGCGACCTAATGCCAGTTCGATATCTGCGCGCACCGGCTTCCGCTGCGATTCCAACACCTCGACTGCTTGCTCATGAGAGTTGGTGGCCATGAGCGCATTGGCGTAAATGACCGAAGCATCACGAACGAACACCGAATCCGGATACTGTTTCGCAAACCCGCTCAGCACCAGGATCACATCTTTCGGGGATCCATTGTTTCGATAAGCCTGCGCCAGCATGTAATCCACGTAGTCGCTCAACTCGCGGGCATGAGGCTTTGCATTCTTCAGCGCATCGATAGCTTTCCCGTTGTCCCCATCTTGCAACCGCGCGTAGCCCAACACCAGCCATGCGAGTGCTCCGGGATCGCTATCGGCGTGCTTCTTGGCATAGCGCTCTACTCCGGAATATGCAGCCTTTGACCGAGAGTCGAGCAGTTGTTGCGCCATCGGTTTGAGGTCGCTGGAAGCAACAAACGCCTGCTTCATGCGGCGGGTGCGGGCGTCATCGGCAGCTTTCTTCTGGGCGGCCTTCCTGGTCTTGGCCTTCTGCGCCGGACTGCCCTTGCTCGCAGCCTTCTTCTTTGTCGTCTTTTTTGTGGAGGACGTGCTTTTCTTAGGCTGGGTTTGTGCGGGAGCTTCCAAAGTCGCAGCCCCGAGGGACGCGACCACGACGAATACTATTGCTGACCACCGAATGCGGAACACAGATGTAGTTTACTGCGGAAAGTCGCTGCCGAGTGTAGATGGATCGTTGTCTGCCAAAATTCTTATCACCTCCGCGCTGAAGTATCCGGCACTGGCCGCAGCCGTCGCTCCATAGCGCTTGTCATAGGTGTTGCGGCTCTTATCGATATCTTCCTTAAGCCGCTGGTATAGGTCCTTGTTCTGCCGGCCTTCGGTGACTTTCGCCTGGTTGTAAAGCTTGATCTCGTCCACTAGCAGCTTCGCAAACCGCTTTGCCTTCTTGTGTACTTCCTGGTCTTCCGGTGAAAGTCCGGCGACATCACCACCACCCGCCGGAGCAGACGCAACAGCAGCAACCGCCACCGGAGTGGGTACGGCAGCAACAACCGCCACTGGTGCAGGTGCTTCGACAGGAGCTGGAGCAGCGGCCACCGGTGCCGGAGGAGCTGGACTCGCCGCCGCGGCGGCAGCCATGACCGGTTCAGGTGCTTCTGCACCGCCCCCGCCTGCGATCTTGCGCAGTGACATCAACTCCAACCAGCTCGCCGCCGACCTCACCAGAAGTCGCAGCGCAGACTGATCAGAGCTTCCATCGAGATCGGTTCCAGCATCGGCATAAACGACGGCAGCCACTTTCTCCCTGACCACGATCGGCAGCACACAAGCGTTGCCATCTACAGGGTTGCCGTGAGTACCAATGAATCCATTGTCGAAGTCAACCGCCGCAGCAGAGACGGGCTCTCGATCTCGAATTGCGCGTCCCGCCAATCCCGACGACGAATCCAGCGCAAAACCTTTCAGAGCCGCCGCATTCTCAAATCCGCGATTTTGCCATGCCGAAATCGTGTTCCCCTTGACTACGAATAGCGCCGCCCGTGACGTGAACTGCGCCATGCCATCCAGGAGCGATCTTAAGATTTCAGTTTGTGCATTTGCGTCATAGATGCTTGCGACGGAGGCGTTGAGTAGGTCGGTGGGCCCGGTTCCCGGTGCTGGAACTGAAGCCGCGCTCGCAGCCTGCGCTGCCGCTGTACGTTTTTCGATTACCGGCTGCGTCAACTCCATGACTTTGCCGACGATATCGGCACGGAGCGTCGCGCGCAGTTCGGAGAGATGGGCCTCCAATACCTCTGAGACCGCCTGTTCGACGATTTGCGAGATTTCTTTATCTTCTGCCATTAGAACCTGAGTACCGCGATTATAGGTACTTCGACTGCGCTGTCAATCGGAGAAAACGAGGGGCCCTGCTGAACTACTACTCCACGATGAGTTTCCCGCGCATATCGTCATGATGAGGGCCGCAGAGTACTCCGCATTCGATCTTGAATTCGCCTTTCCGGTCCGCCCTGATCGAGAATACTGTTGCCCTTCCTGGCTGCACAGACTCTTTAATGCCCAACTCTGGGACGTCAAACCCGTGTTGCACATCAGCAGTCTTCAGTTCAAATTCAACAACTTTCCCCTGCTTGACGCGAATCACTTCCGGGCTGATACTGTATTTCTTCATGACCACATTGACATGCTCGTCTGCAATGTAGGCACGGGCACAACCAGCCAGCCCCAATGCAAGAGACATAGCAACCGCGTACAATAACGTAGTACTTGAGTTGGTCATTATCAGGTTTGTGGGTCTTGCCGGATAGAATACCTGCAACAATAACCTAGCCTGCTTCGTATTCAAAGAAACAGGGCATTTCGCCGTATTTAACCAAAATATTTGCATCGCGAGAACATGGGAACCATCCAAACAAACGTAACTGGTGACACCAGCGAAGAATTAGCGCTGGTTCAGGCTGCCAAAGGTGGCGATATAACCGCCTTCGAGCAGCTTATCAAGAAATACGATAGGAACGTTTTTCGTATCGCGCAGCACATCACGCAGAACCGCGAGGACGCTGAAGATGTGGTGCAGGACGCGTTTCTGAAGGCGTATCAAAACCTGAAGCAGTTCCAGGGGAATTCCAAGTTTTACACTTGGCTGGTCAGGATCGCCGTCAATGAAGCGCTGATGAAATTGCGCAAGCGGAAGACCAGCAAGACCGTGTCCATGGACGAAGACGTGGAGACGGAAGATGGTTCAGTGCCGCGCGAAGTTGCGGATTGGAGTCCCAATCCAGAGCAGCTTTTTCGGCAAGCAGAGCTGAGTGATATTCTTGCTAAGACGATTCAGGGGCTGCCCACGGGCTTCCGCACTGTATTCGTCCTGCGGGACGTGGAAGGGCTCAGCACGGAAGAGACTGCGGAGACACTTGGCTTAAGCGTTCCGGCGGTGAAGTCGAGATTGCTTCGCGCCAGATTGCAATTGCGCGAGAGATTGAATCGGTACTTTAAGAAGAAAAAAAATGGCGGCGGAGACCAACAGCAGTGAAGTGCTCTAAATTCTTAACCGAGCTGAATGACTTTCTTGACGGCTCTCTTGATTCCAAACTGAAAGCCGAGCTTTCTGAACATCTCACTTGGTGCCACAACTGCTACGTCGTCTGCAATACGACAAAGAAGACCATTGAGATCTACCGCGAAAACCAGGTTTACGAACTTCCGGACACCCTGCGCACCAAATTGCACGACGCCATCGTCGCAAAATGCAAAGCTTCAAAACCCCCGAATGAGACTTAACCCGAACGAACGAAACTAGTTCCCCCCTCTGCGCCCCAATGTGGTGCATCCTTTCATAAATTTATAAACAAACCTTTGCAGCTACTCTGAATCTAATCTCCTGAAGCCGCATCTTACGATTGAACGACGCAGATCGGCTTGGGCCTGACCCTATCAAGAAAAAAGGTGTAGTCCCTGGGGGAGAAGGTAAATGATCACTGATCTCGTAGATATCCTGTTCGGTTGCTGGCATAGCAATTACAGTTTCCCGATCACCGCTAAAGTCGGTGCCCGCGGAAAAGCCGCGCAAGTGACGGGAACCTATGTTGTCTGTTTGGATTGTGGTAAAGAATTTCCGTACGACTGGACACAGATGAAGGTCGTGGAGGCGCGCCAGCCTAATCATAATCATGAAGATCATGGTTCCGATACACCGGACTTTGCTCCGCAGCCTGCCCTCATCCGGAAACAGGCTGCATAGCGCCTTAGCTGCCGCCGGTCATTGTTTTTGATTTATCACTGCCGGATAGCAGTTCACTCAGCAGTCCCAGCATGTCGCTTACTGTGAGAATGCCTTTGAGTTCCCCGTCCTCCACCGCCAGCAGTCCTCCGATTTTCTTTGAATAGAGGATCTGCACGGCGTCGATGATGGGCGCATCCGGCGAGATCGTGATCGGGGCTTTGGTCATCGCCATGGTGATTGGCGTCTCTTCAAAGACCCGGTTGTATTCCTCTTGGCTCTGCTTCGAAAGGATCGATGGCGCCAGTCGCGAGATGTCACGGTCGCTGATGATGCCGACAAGCTTTCCCGTTTCGGCGGCGAGGATGGGTACATGTCGTTTCCCTGTCCGCCGGATCATCAGTGCAGCATCGAGCAGGCGCAAATCGTCCGTTAAGGTGGTGACGTTCGTGGTCATGTAATCTCGTACCAGCATTTTGGGGCCTCCGGGCGCCTGTTGTTTCCTGTGGCCGCGAATTCTAACAAAGCCGCGTCCATGTTTAAAGTATCGTTTCCCCCATCAGCTTAAATCTTTTATCATTTGCAATCCCCCTGTAATCTGAATACCCCTGAAGAGGAGTCTCACACTCTTGAAAGACATCCATTCCAGCGTGCGCGAAGTTGCCGTCTTGCAAGAGGCTACGGAGATGATCCTCTCCAGTATGGACGCGGACACCGTGCTCCATCAGATACTGCTGATCGTGCGCAATTATTTTGAGGTTTCGGATTGCGCCGTACTCATGGTCGATGCCGCCACCCATGAACTTTACGTCCGGGCCGAGAACGGACATTCGCGCAAAGCCAAATCGCGCTTCAAGATCGGCACGGACGGAGTCGTCGGCCACGTTGCATCTTCAATGGCTCCCATCTATGTTCCCGATGTCACAAAAGAGCCCCGTTACATCAGTTCAGATCCAAAAATAAAAAGTGAATTTGCCCTGCCCATGCTCGTACGGGACGAGGTGATCGCAGTCCTTGATCTGCAGAGCGACAAGGTAGATTTCTTCACCGACGACATGATCGGCTTGCTTGCGATCTTCGCGGCACAGGCGGCAGTGGCACTGGAGAATGCGCGGCTATATTCCGTCGAGAGGCGGCGTATGCGCCAGATCGAATTCATCAACCTCATCGCCCGCTCCGCCACCAGCGCCAGCGACTTGGACCAGCTTCTGGTCACGCTCTGCGATCTGATCAGCGACACATTCGAGGGCAGCGAGGTCTCCATCCTCATCCGCGACAAAGACGGGACGCTTTCTCTCAATGCTCACACCGGCGGCCACCATCCGGATCCCGCATCCTATCGCGCTTCGGCGCGATTGGGGATCATTGCTGACGCAATGAATGCGCGCATGAACGTGCTCATCAACAACGTCGCGAATCAAATCAAGGAAGTTCCCCAGTGGAAGCCCTGTCTTCACGATTCAGCATCGGAATTGGCCGTGCCGCTTTTGTCTTTAGGCGAGACGCTGGGTGTGATCGTCATCTCTCAAACCCAACCGAACGCTTTCAACAATGACGACCGTTCCATTGCGCAGGCTGCCGGTGACGTCTGCGCCACCGCGATCAAGAACGTGCAACTTTCTGAAGAGTTGCGCCGCGTGGCCAATACTGACAGCCTCACCGGCGTCTATAACCAGCGATACTTCCACATCGCTGTTTCCCACGAGATCTCCCGCGCCAAACGTTTTGAGAAACAGTTCGCCATCATCATGTTTGACCTTCAGAACTTTCGCGAGGTCAATCAGACCCAGGGCTTTGATGCGGGTGACGATCTGCTGCGCGGAGTCGCGCACGTATTGACGTCTACGATTCGCAGTATCGATACCGTATGCCGATATGCTGCTGACCGCTTCGCCCTCATCCTCCCGGAGACCAGCGAGAATGACGTCCTCGCAGTGGAAAACAAAATTATCAATGGACTAAATAAACTAGCTGCGACACGCCCGGGAACATCATCCATTACCGCTGCCTTCGGACACGTTCAGTATCCTGCAAATGGCTCCACCGAACTGGAACTCGTTCGACAACTACTGGCGCGGATCGGCCGCCAGAAGCCCCAATCCTCCGGCGCCGGTGCCTCCTAGGTCGGGAAGAAGAGCGGACGTAAAAAGAATCTCCCGCCTCCCTGCTTCCTGTTAAAATCCATTCTCACAATATGGCTCACGGCACCCTCGTCCCCGGCATCGATTCAACTCAGACCCAACCCACTTGGCAGTCGGTAGCCGGCATGATTGACCACACGCTCCTCAAGCCTGAGGCCACTCAGGCGCAGGTCATTCATCTATGCGAAGAGGCCGTCGCCTACAATTTCGCCTGCACATTCGTCCATCAGACTTGGGCCGCCTTGGCGGTTTCCATTGTCCGTGGCTCTGGAGTCAAGGTCGGAGTGCCGGCGGGCTTTCCCCAAGGTGCGTCACTGACCTCCGTAAAGCGATTCGAGGCCGAAGAGGCCCTCCGCATTGGAGTCTCTGAAGTGGATATGGTCATGAATATTGGCGCGTTAAAGTCTGGCGACCGCAACCTGGTTCAATCGGACATCAGCGGAGTCGCCCAAGTTGTCCACGATAACGGCGGAATACTTAAAGTAATACTTGAGACCTCCCTGCTGACTTTAGACGAGAAGCTCGTCGCCTGCCAGCTCGCTGTCGCCGCTGGCGCCGACTTCGTAAAGACCAGCACTGGATTCGCCGGAGGTGGCGCTACGGTCGATGACGTCGCACTCATGCGCGGTGTCGTTGGCGAGCGGCTCGGTGTAAAGGCCTCGGGTGGAGTCCGCATCGCATCTGACGCCCTTGCCATGATTCAGGCCGGCGCCAACCGTATCGGCACAAGCGCAGGCGTTGCCATCGTGCGCGACCTTGGCGCTCCCCTCGTCACCGAACCCGTTCACGTCTCAGGTTATTAACTCTCCTGAATTAAGACCAACACCCCTTTAATGCTGCGGTAATTAAGCTTAATACTTTTGACTGTTATCATTGAAAAGCATGCCATCAACCGTAGCTAAATCAGGAATTTCAAAGTCCTCAGGCGTCCATGCAGCACACGGTACGCCGTTGGACGTGGAACAATTCCTCCTGAAGCTCGCCGACTCAATCAACACCACTCTCGACCTCGATACCCTTCTCCACACCGTTGCCGGACTGGTAAAGGAAGTCATACCTTTTGAGATTTTTGCCATCCTTCTGGTGAACGAGAAAGCGCGCGATCTGCGCATGAGATTTCAGATCGGTCACGCTCCTGAGATAGAGCGCCTCCGTATCAAGATCGGAAATGGCGTCACGGGACAAGCCGTCGAGCGCCGTGAACCCGTGGTGGTGGCCGATGTCACCCAGTTCCCTGACTACATCAACGCTCGCGCCGATGTGAAATCGGAATTGGCGGTACCGCTGATCGCAAAAAACCGCGTTATCGGTGTCATCGACATTCAATCCAACCAGCTCGACTACTTCACGCAGGAGCACAGCCGTCTCCTGACGCTGGTGGCATTGCGGATCGCCTCAGCCATTGAAAATGCCAGGTTATACACCCGGGTCGCCCGTCAGGCAGAAACATTGCAAGTCCTGAATGAGATCAGCCGCGACCTCACCTCGATCCTTAACCTGGACCAGCTGCTAAAGCGTATCGGTGATCTGCTCAGCCGAGTGGTTGATTTCCAGATGTTCAGCATCCTGCTTCTCGACCAAACTGGGCAAACCCTTCAGCACCGTTTTTCATTGCGATTCAAGGAGAACATCCAGCTTAAGCATGACATTCCTCTCGGACGCGGACTAGTCGGCGCCGCCGCCTCGGAAAAGCACACTATCCTCGTTCCCGATGTGACCAAAGATCCGCGCTACATCATGGTGAATCCGGAAACGCGCTCCGAACTCTGCGTCCCGCTTATCTACAAGGACATCGTCATCGGAGTACTCGACCTGGAGCACACGCGACGCGGCTACTTCAATGAAGAAAATATGCGCACGGTCGTGACGCTCGCCGCGCAGGTTGCCATCGCCATCGAGAATGCCCGTCTGTACGAGCGCATAGCCCGCGAGGAACAGCGGATGGAACGCGATCTTGCAATGGCCCGCGAGGTGCAGCAGCATTTGCTTCCACCGTGTTGTCCAACCATGGCAAACACCGAACTGGCCGCCAAGTTCACTCCTGCTCACGCTATCGGCGGTGACCTGTACGACTTCCTCATCTACAGCGGTGGACGAGTCGGCATCGCAGTCGGCGACGTCAGTGGAAAGGGCGCTCCGGCCGCGCTCTTTGCTGCGCTTGTCGGCGGAATGGTCCGTTCCATGACTAGCCTGGAACCATCTCCCGCTGAAATGCTGACTTCCATCAACTTGTCATTGAACGAGCGCCGCATCGAAGCCCAGTTTGTCTCCATGCTCTATTCCGTCTGGCATGAAGAGCGGCGCATGATGCAGATTGCCAACTCCGGCCAGCCGCGGCCGATCTATTGTCATAACGGCAAGACAGAGATCGTCGAAGCCACAGGTTTGCCACTCGGACTTTTCGAGGACGCCGAGTACGACGAAGTCACCCTCCACGCTCATCCCGGCGACGTCTTCGTATTTTTCAGCGATGGCATCATCGATGCCGTCAACCACAATGACCATCAGTTCGGACGCCATCGCGTTGAAGAGGTTGTTCGCAAGAATTGCGAAGGTTCCGCCGACGACCTGGTCGCAGCCATCTTCACCGCCGTGGACGAACATTCTGCTGGCGTCAGTCCCTTTGACGATGAAACTGTCGTCGTCCTGAAAATTCGCGAGAACGCTCCGCCGATCACCGCTTCAAGCACGGCAAGAAACCGGAGCAAGACATCCAGAGCGTTACGCAACGTCTAGTCTCGTATACTGTCCAATCCATGAAAATATTTGCCCGCCCGCCGGCGTTTACATATAAGAAAAATCATCTACAGGCCGACAACGTTCCCGTCGCCTACCTCGCCGAGAAATTTGGCACGCCCTTATATGTCTATTCCGCTTCTACTATCCGCGAGCGCTTTCGTACCTTCGACGCCGCATTCAAGCGCGGACCTCACACCATCTGCTATTCGGTTAAAGCCAACTCCAACCTCTCATTGCTGAAGATGCTGGCGAAACTCGGCTCAGGATTTGACATCGTCTCCGGCGGAGAATTGGAGCGCGTCCTTACCGTCAGCAGGAAAGCCGCCGAGATGGTTGTCTTTTCCGGTGTGGGCAAGACTGCGCCTGAGATCGACGCCGCGCTCAAGGCCAACATCCTGATCTTCAACGTCGAGAGTGAAAGCGAATTGGACCTGCTCGCGGAGCGCGCCGCGCGCGTGAAGAAGAAAGCCAGGATGGCGCTTCGCGTAAACCCCGACGTATTTGCTGAAACTCACCCCTACATTTCCACGGGATTGCGCGAGCACAAATTCGGTGTCGCTTTGCATGAAGTCGGCGACCTCTACACTCATGCGGCCGCTCGTAAATATCTCGACGTTGCCGGAGTCAGTTGCCACATCGGTTCACAGATCACCACCATCGAGCCATTTGCGAAAGCCCTCGCGCGAATCGCCGACCTTGTTCGCGCTCTGCAAGCCAATGGACACAACATCCGCTTCGTCGATGCCGGCGGCGGGTTGGGAATCAGCTACAAGAATGAGGAAGCAGAGTCGGACGACTTCAGCGCGAGGGTTTCCAATTACGCCAACGCGCTCCGCGCATCACTTGGAGATCTTAAGGTTCACCTTCTGCTCGAGCCCGGACGCTCGATCGTAGGCCCGGCCGGCGCCCTGCTCACTCGCGTAGTGGTGACTAAGCAGAACGGAAAGAAGCATTTCGTCATCGTCGATGCCGCCATGAATGACCTGCTCCGGCCTTCACTCTACAGCGCCCATCATGAGATCGTTCCCGAGCAACTGAATCAAGTACAACAGATCACCGCCACCAGTAGCGTCGTGGACGTGGTTGGCCCTGTCTGTGAAACCGGTGACTTCTTCGCCCGTGACCGCGAACTACAACCGGCAAACCAAGGCGATCTGCTCGCCATCCTCGATACTGGCGCATACGGCATGTCACTGGCATCGAACTACAACACGCGCCCACGCGCCGCGGAAGTCATGGTGGATGGAACATCTGCAAAGGTGATAAGAAAGCGCGAGACTATCAAGGATTTGTTAAGGCAGGAAAGCTAAGCAGCTTCTGCGAATCTAAAGTTGGGTGCCCCGTCCTAGCTCCGCTAGGGCGGGGATTTTCTTTTAATGCCAACAAAATACAGAAGTATTCACGCCGAAGACGGCAGCTTAAGCATTGTCCTGTACCCACTTATGCCACTCGTCTTCCAATTTTGGATCGCGCCAAATAAAACGGGAACTGCCATCTGGATCCACGTAGTAGCGGAGTTTCGTACGACGATCCGTAACGACATCTTTCTCCGGGATTCTTTGGCAATCTTCCCTGCCGCTCACCGACGGCAGCCATGTACTCGCGGCCATTTGCCGTCGTGAACTCGGTCTCCATCAATCGATTGTTGTAGAACGTCAGCCTCAGATGCCCTTCAAACCCCGAAAGCCTGTATGGGCCTGAGATCATGATGAACTGGTAAGGCGGTCGTGGATCGGAACGGCTGGTGCCTTGAGATTCCTCTTTCCAGTTATCAGCGATTGCGGTTTGCCTCAGTCTGTTCCGAACGGCATCGGG
Source organism: Candidatus Angelobacter sp. (assembly GCA_025462835.1). Lineage (GTDB taxonomy): Bacteria > Acidobacteriota > Terriglobia > Terriglobales > Acidobacteriaceae > JAICLA01. Next base: position 15,560 of record JAOAPH010000091.1, read on the forward strand.
AGTTTCATAGCTCTGAAAACCATCACACAGTTGCGTAGAACCTTTAGACGCGCACCCCGAAGCTAGCAAGAGGAGCCCAAGGACAAACATGAACATCATTGATCGCAGTGCAAATCTCATTTTGTTGTCGAGGTATGTCAGCGACTAATGTCGTGCCCTGATAGAGCGCTATCGCTCTCCCCACTTCAACTTCGTCCGCAGCACATCGAAGAACGTACGCCCCGGCAAGCGCAGCAGATGCACCTGATGTTCTGACTTCTTGCACACCACGCGGTCGCCTTCCAGCACCGGCATTCCCACCTGTCCATCGACAGTCAGGAAAGCTTCTTCCGGAGTGTTTCTCACTACGACTTCGATCTCAGCACTGTCGCGCACCACCAGCGGACGATTCGTCAGCGCGTGCGGCGATACAGGAGTAATCACAAACGCCTCCACCGACGGCTCGAGGATTGGGCCACCAGCAGCAAGCGAATATGCGGTCGACCCGGTGGGAGTGGAAATGATCACTCCGTCGGCTTTGTAGTGCGCAACGAATTGTGCGTTTACGAATACATCCACTGCAGTCATGCGCGCGATGTCGCTTTTCGTGACCACCATATCGTTGAGCGCGAGATATTCAGCGATGCAATCATCGCCGCGTTGGACACAACACTGCAGCAGCGAGCGCGAATCGCGCGTGAAGCGCTTCTGCTCTACTGCTTCAAAAGTTGCATAGAGTTCTGACACGGGCACTTCGGTCAGGAATCCCAGCGATCCCAAATTCACGGCAAGGATCGGGATATTCGCTTTTGCCACCGCGCGCGCTGCAGCCAGCAGCGTGCCGTCGCCGCCGAGGACGATCACGAGATCCGGCTTCAATGCCGCGATCTCAGTCCTCTCCACCGATACGCATTGTGGAACGAACATGCAGGAATCGGGGTCGACAATCACTTCATACCCGCGCTGGCGCAGCCATTCCACAAGCTCCGGAAGCAGCTTTTCCAGCTCCTTCTTGGACGGCTTCGATACTATGACGATCTTCTTCATTCACTCTCTTCAGAACTTCGCAAACTTCGTGAACTTCACCAGTTCCATTCGCTGGTCGGCCTTCGATGAATCTTGCAAAGCCAACACCACTCCATCGGGCGACAACCACATCAGCATACTCGGTATCGATCTCGCTTTTAGCTCTACGATGCTCGCGTCCATCTTCATGCCATCCACTTCGAGCTGGTCCTCGCCCACATACTGCACGTCTCCCTCGAAGGATTCCAGCTTCGGCCCGGCATCGCTCATGCCCATCATCTGTACCAGCTGCACCTTGGTGCTTTGCTGCGGAACTTTTTTCGCGCGACGCCCAATGCTGCCCAGCATCCACGGCGACGGCGAGAAAAGATTGTATGGACCGTGCATCGCGATCTGCGAATGAGTGCCGCTACTCTCACACGCGAATTCTTTGGCTTCCATCCTGCAATTGAGCTGCTTGGATGATCCCACTCCGCCCACTCGAAGCTGTATCGGATAAAGCCCCGGCGCAAAATTCACGCCGATATCCACGATCATCGGCTGCGCGCTTGGGTCCTTCGACACCACCCACTGTTCTTCCAGCTCATATCCAATGTTGGTCTTGTACAACGTCCATGGCTCTTCAAAGCTCTGCTCCAACTTGCCATCGGTTCGTTTCAGCTCGTACTTGCCTTCGGCGATCTTCGTCCGCAACGGAGCAGTTACAGCAGCCTTCGCTTTCGCATTCGGGCTTCGTTTCGTCTGCGCCCACGCGTGAGGCGCAACACTGTGCATCGCCATCACGACCGCAAGCAGTGAGACACTCCATCGCGTTTTAGCCATACTTGGCATGCAGCAAAAACTCCCGATTCCCTTCCGTGCCTAGTATCGGAGAATCAATCACCTCAACGTCACGCCCGCCCAATTCGGAAACCGTGCCCTTGACCTTCTCCACCGCCGACATCTGCGCAGCTTCATCGCGCACAATGCCACCCTTGCCTACCAATTCCCGGCCCACCTCGAACTGCGGCTTGACCAGGACGACCAACTCGCCCGCTCCACCGGCAAAAGTTGCGGAGATAACCGCGGGGAGCACGAGTGTAGCAGAGATAAACGACACATCCATCGATACGAATTGCACTGCTTCGCCCACCGTTTCGGCGTCAAGATATCGGGCGTTGGTCTTCTCCAGCAATCGAACGCGCGGGTTCGCTCGCAGCTTGGCATCGATCTGTCCATATCCGGTGTCCACAGCGATTACCTTCGCTGCACCATGCTGCAACATGCAATCCGTAAATCCGCCTGTAGAAGTGCCCACATCGAGACAGGTCAATCCACTCAGTTCGATCTTCCAGTGCTCGAGGGCGCGCTCCAGCTTGAACCCGCCGCGACTGACATAACGCAGATCATTGCCGAGTATCCGCACAGCGATTTCAGAATCAACGTTCGCGCCCGATTTGGAAATCTTCTGTTCGCCCGCAAGCACGCGTCCTGCCAGGATCAGAGCCTGCGCTCTCTCACGAGATGAGACGAGTCCGCGATCCACCAACAATTTGTCTATCCTGACTTTCACTTGGCGCTCAGGTTACCATCTTCGCTGTCAACCTTCCGTTTCATTTAGCACTCAAAAATGTGCAAACCGCTCCGCTATCGATTTTTACTAAACTTTAACAATGGACAATGAGGTTGTTTATACCTTTTTCCACATTTCGGTTGAAAACGTGGCTAATGCCAACCACGTAACTCATGCGCTACAATATATTCATCCCGAACAGGATAATAATTATGGCTACCAAACCTAAAGAACGCCCGGAAACTGCCACGGCCCCCGCCAAATCCCTTAATGGCACTGCTCCTCTGCCTGAAGCGAAACTCAAACAGCTTTACGCCACCATGTTGAAGTGTCGCACTATGGAAGAGAAGATCCGCATCCTCTTCAAGCAGGGCAGATTTTCCGGCAATTACTATGCCGCCGTAGGACAAGAGGCCACCGAAGTCGGATGCGCCATCGACCTTCGCCCCTCCGACACAGTCGCCCCTTCGCACCGCGATTTCATCGCCAACTTGATCAAAGGCACACCGCTGAATCTGATGATCTCGCAGATTTATGCGCGCAAGACCAGCCCCGATCAGGGACGCTCATCCCCGGCGCACTGCGGATACGCTCCGCTGAACATCATCACACCGGCCTCCACCATCGCCGCGCAACTCAATATCGGCACCGGTGTCGCCCTCGCCAACAAGATGAAGAAGAATGACGACATTGTCATGGCCTTCTCCGGCGAAGGGTCCACAAGTCTCGGCTTCTGGCATGAGGCAGTGAACTTCGCCGCCGTCCACAATCTCCCCATCGTTTATGTCATCCAGAACAATCTCTGGGCAGAATCGGTCAACGTACGGCTCCAATCAAAGGTCGAAGATCTCAGCCTGCGCGCCCAGGGATACGGCATCCCCGGCATCACCGTTGACGGCAACGATGTTGTCGCGGTCTATCGCGTCGCCACCGAAGCCATCAATCGCGCCCGCACCGGCGGCGGCCCCACGGTGATCGAATGCAAGACTTATCGCTGGTACGGACACTCCGAGATCGACCCTGCAAAATATCGCGACCCTGCAGAAGTCGAATATTGGAAGTCGCGCGATCCCATTCCGTTCATGGAGAACTATCTTGCCAAGTACAAACTTTGGTCTGACGATTTCAAGCAGCAGACTCTCGACAGCTTCCAGAAAGAATTGGACGCGGCCATCGACTTCGCTGAAAAAGCTCCGTTCCCGGAACCGGAAGAAGCGCTCGACCACGTCTATTCGTTCAGCATCC
>JAOAPH010000112.1 GCA_025462835.1 Candidatus Angelobacter sp.
GGGCGGCCGACGTCTCCGATAAACAGAGTGTCTCCGGTGAGGACGGCGCACGGTTTTGCAGAGTCCTTCTTGAGATCGAATGCCAGGATCGAGATGGACTCGATGGTGTGCCCTGGCGTTTCGAGCACTTGCAGGCGCAGTCCCGGAAACTCCAGCGTATCGCCGTCCTTCATCGCCACGAAAGCGTATTCCGCTTGGGCACGGGATCCGAGATGGATCGTCGCACCGCAACGGTCGCGTAATTCCAGATGGCCGGCGACGAAGTCCGCGTGAAAGTGGGTGAGGAAGACGTGTCGTATCTGGAGGCCAAATTTCTCCGCATCGGCCAGGTACTGCTGGATATCGCGCTGTGGGTCGACGATGATGGCGGTGGAGCTGGCCTCATCTCCGAGCAGATATGAAGCGTGGGCAAGACAGCCGAGGTAATACTGTTTAAGAATCATATGACTCTCTACTGTTTACCGCAGCGCAATTGCAACTACTTTGGTTCGGCGACGACGCGGAGGTAAGGCTTCAACGTCTTCCAGCCGCCAGGATATTTCTGCTTCGCTTCGTCGTCCGACACGGCGGGAACGATGATGACATCCTCGCCCTTCTTCCAATTCACCGGCGTCGCCACCTTGTGTTTGGCGGTTAGCTGCATCGAATCCAGAACGCGAAGAATCTCATCGAAGTTGCGCCCGGTGGTCATCGGATACGCGAGCATTAGCTTGATCCTCTTATCTGGCCCGATGATGAAGACGGTGCGCACGGTGGCATTGTTCGCGGCAGTGCGGCCTTCGGAGGTATCGCCGGCATCGGACGGCAGCATATTGTAAAGTTTGGCTATGTTAAGCGTCGGGTCGCCGATCATCGGAAAGTTAACCCTGTGACCCTGGGTTTCTTCAATGTCCGCAGCCCACTTGCCATGACTGCTTACGGCGTCGACGCTCAGGCCGATAACCTTGCAATTGCGCGCGGCGAAATCAGGTTCGAGTTTCGCCATATACCCCAATTCGGTTGTGCAAACAGGGGTGAAGTCCTTCGGATGCGAAAATAGGATCGCCCATCCGTCGCCAATCCATTTGTGGAAGTCAATCTCGCCTTGCGTTGTTTGGGCGGTAAAATTCGGTGCTTCGTCGTTAATGCGTAAGGCCATCTGCGTTCATCTCCCTGGCCGTCGATGCAGATTCAGTCCGGCATGAGCAGCCAACCTTGAATTGTAGGCCTTTGGATGTGCTGGCTCAAGCGGATGTGCATTCACAAGGAAGCTGGACAACGTGATTGCCCTCTATTTCATGAACTACAATTTTTGGCGAGTGCACCCGACGTTGCGCGTCACCGGCTATGGAAGCCGGACTATCAGATCACGTTTGGAGCCTGACTGAATTAATGGCACTATTAGGCATGAAAGTATCTGAGGCAGCGGCATAATGGATTTACGTCATGTGTTTGAAAACGAGATTCGCGATTTTGGGCGAGTTATAAGAGCCGACGAGGCCTTGCTTGAACGCGAGAATGACCCCGACAAGCGTGCCGCCCTGTTGAAAGAAATAGGCGAGATGGAAGACAAGATTGACCGCGTCCAAAGAAAAATCCGGGCTTGGGATGTCTAGATTCAAACTGACCCACAACCCGACACGCGCTGAGAACAAATGGCGTATCCGGACAGAAACCGAAACCTACCCTCAGACGCTAGCTCGGGAAGTGGAAATAAACATCCTGCTGTGAGGGGATGGCGACGCCGTCCTGAGTGGCCGGCGTGAAATGCCAATTCTGCAGCGTCGCAAGCACCTTCTGATCAATGCCGTAACCGATCGCGACATGATCCGCTCGCTGCGCATTGCCAGCGACAGCATTCGCGAAGGACGCGTCGTCTGCATCTTTGCCGAAGGACAGATCACCCGCATCGGACGCCTGCTTCCCTTCCGCCGCGGCATGGAACGCATCATGAAAGGCGTGGACGCCCCCATTATCCCCATTCATCTCGACGGCGTTTGGGGCAGCATGTTCAGCTTTGAGCGCGGACGTTTCTTCTGGAAGGCCCCGCGACGCATTCCATTTCCTGTGACCGTAAGTTTTGGCAAGCCACTCCCTCCGACCGCCACCGCCATCGAAGTACGCCAAGCCGTCCAGCAACTCGAGACCGAAGCATTCCGGCATCAGAAGAAGCGGATGGAAACACTGCCCCGCAGCTTCGTCCGCACCGCGCGCAGTCATCCCCGGCGCTTTGCCATAGCCGACGGCAAGGTCCCCGAACTCCGTTACGGCCCGGCGCTGGTCAAGACGATCTTCCTCGCTCGCCGACTCAAGATATTGTGGGAAGGGCAGAGGATGGTCGGCCTGCTGCTGCCGCCATCGGTCGGCGGCGCGCTGGTCAATTATGCGGCTATGCTCACAGGCAAGGTGCCGGCAAATTTCAATTACACCACATCGAATGAGATCACCGCATCCTGCGCGCAGCAGTGCGACGTAACAACAACGGTCACATCCAAAGCATTTCTGGAACGCTTGCCGAACCTCGCGGTCCCAGGCAAAACAATTCTCATGGAAGACCTCGTCGCCAATCCTACGCTCGCGGAAAAGCTGACCGCATTCTTCGTCGCATGGTTTCTACCGTTTGAGTTTTTGGAGAAATTTCTAGGCTGCGAGAAGCTCACCCACCTCGACGACCTCGCCACCGTGATTTTCTCCAGCGGCAGCACCGGCGACCCCAAAGGCGTGATGCTCTCGCATTACAACATCGCCTCCAACATCGACCAGATCGGACGCACCTTCGCCCTCGCCGGCAAAGACCGCATCATGGGCATCCTGCCGTTCTTCCACTCATTCGGATTCACCGCAACACTATGGATGCCGCCCGCGCTCGGCATCGGTGTCGTCTTCCATCCCAACCCGCTCGATTCCGCCACCATCGGCGCTCTCGTCCGCAGCTATAAGGTGACGCTGCTCGTTGCCACGCCAACATTCCTGCAGACATACATCCGCCGTGTGGTACCTGAAGATTTCGGCAGCCTGCAATTTGTGATCGTCGGTGCAGAGAAATTGCCCGACCGGGTCGCGCAGGCTTTCGAAGACACCTTCGGACTTCGTCCGCTCGAAGGCTACGGCTGCACCGAGTGTTCGCCGGTGGTCGCCGTCAACTCGCGCGACTTCCGCGCCGCCGGATTCCGCCAGGTCGGCGCCAAGCGCGGCAAGATCGGCCATCCGCTTCCAGGCGTCAGCGTACGCATCGCCCACGCAGAAACCGGAGAGCCGCTTCCCATCGACCAGGCTGGCCTGATGTTCGTTCGCGGGCCGAACGTGATGATGGGATATCTAGGCCGCCCGGAAAAGACCGCCGAGGTCCTGCAGGACGGCTGGTACAACACCGGCGACATCGCCATGATGGACGAAGACGGCTTTATTACCATCACTGACCGCCTCAGCCGCTTCAGCAAGATCGCCGGCGAGATGGTCCCTCATATAAAGGTGGAAGAAAAACTGCACGAGTGCGTCGAGGGCAGCGAGCAGATCTTCGCCGTCGCCGGAATTCCCGACGGCAAAAAAGGCGAACGCCTGATAGTGCTGCATGTATTAGCGGAAGAAAAACTCGACGCTGTGATCGAATCGTTTTCCGCGACTGACCTGCCCCCGCTCTGGAAACCGCGCGCGAATCAGTTTTTCAAGATAGAAGCCATACCTTATTTAGGCACAGGAAAGCTGGACCTGCGTAGGATCAAAGAGTTGGCGTTGCAGTTGGCGGGGGAGTCGGTGGAGGTATGAGTTAGTCCCGCCATTTTCCTGTATTTATTTTTTACAAAATTGCAAAACTTTCCCCATTAAGAATCCATAGAGCAGGGCATTTGCTGGAACCATCACAAACACAAGAAACCTTCCTGATTCCCCATGGACATTGACTAGAAGTAGGCTCACCAAGAGGCCGGGCCACGTGAGAAAACCCACAATGGAAAGAACCAATTGCGGAAGATTTTTCTCCTGAAATATGGCTAGAGCTAAAAAAGTCGATATCGATGTGCCCACAGCAGCCGAGATCCAGAAGCGCTTTTTCGATGACATCATTCGGTGATCTACTTTCAGGCTCCGTGACTAACTAGAGGCAACAACTTTCTCAATCGCCGAGAAATGTTCATGCATGATGCGAACTTTGCCGTCAGGGTCAAGAGCGAAGACATGGGTTGCGCGTCCGTTGCGGATGTCCTCTTCTGAGGCGTGTCCCAGGGTGCTGGCGACTTTGCTGGCATGAAATTGGAAAGTGTAACTCGCGACAGCGGCGGTGTCGCCAAGAAGAATGACGTCGATAGCACCAACAGTTGCGCGAAGGCTGGATTTGGCGTGGAAGTATTCGCGCTGACGACGGGCCGCGGCAAGGCGTCCGGGTTCTGAGCGGTTTGAGACGGAAGAAAAGACGGTGGACTCCGGCGCGTAAAATTCCATCAGCTGATTCGCGGCCTTATCGGTGAAGGCATTCCAGAAGCGTAAAACCTCACCTTTGACTTGTTCTGCCGTAAGTTTCTGCACCATGCCTGCCCTCGGAGTCGACAACCCTGAAAAATCTTACCAGTGGAGTGTGACGTTTTGCTGCTTCAATTGTCCAATGAATCAAGATGTGTATCATCTATATGAGTTGAGGAGAAAACATAGCCGTGAACAAGAAAACTATTGGATCGGTAATCGTAGGTGTGATGTTGATGGCAGTCGCTGTGGCTGCACAAGATGCGAAGAAGCCAGATGCGAAGAAGCGTCCGAGCCCGGCTGCAACGGCGGATGCAACTTTGAACGGCAAGCAGGTGAGCATCGCTTATTCGCAGCCGTCCGCGCGTGGACGCAAGATCATGGGCGGCCTTGTTCCCTACGACAAAGTCTGGCGCACCGGCGCCAATGACGCCACCACGCTGAAGACGGAAACCGACCTCAATATCGGTGGCACCACCGTTCCCGCTGGCACGTATACGTTGTATAGCCTGCCCTCGGCAGATGGGTGGAAGCTGATCATCAACAAACAGATTGGACAGTGGGGCACCGAATACCATCCTGAACAAGACCTTGCCCGCGTCGACATGAAGAAGGAGTCGCAGAACACTCCGGTAGAAACCTTCGTCATTAACTTCGAACCGAAAACAAATCCTAACGCGATTGTCATGGAATGGGAGAACACAAAACTTTCTGTGCCAATCTCCGCAACGAAGTAAGACTTACGACCAAAGAAAAAGGCGCTCCGTTTCTCAACGTGAGCGCCTTTTCATTTGCTTCAACTTTCGAGTTAGGACTTGTCCGCCTCGCGGTCTTTCCTGAGTTCTTCCATAACCGTCCCAATCAACTCTTTCGCATCGTTGATCGATTTCAAAACGATTTGCATGTCTGTCGATGGCTTGCTCGGATTGCGATTGCTCCGGCAATAAACTCCATGCTGTCCGACAAGAACCAGCGCGTCAGTAAGCATGTCCATGGTCACGGCAAGCCGCCCGCGCGGGACGCCCATCATGAATTCATGCTTCTCGAGCTCGTCGCGTTTATCGTCAAAGACTGACATAGATGTTCTAACCGCAGAGGACGCGAAGGACGCAGAGCTAAAGATTATTCACGACCCTCTTGATGCCATCCTTCATATGCAATACATGAAAATTGACCAGGAGCCCGAGCTTCTTGCCGCTCAATTTCAAGTATGACAATAACTGGGCCGTGTGGATCGGCGCGAGTGAATCAACTGCCTTGATTTCAACTACGACAAGGTCTTCGGCAATTAGATCGAGCCGATAACCAACGTCGAGCTTGATACCGTCGTACTGAAGGGGCAACGGTACTTGGGTCAAAGTCTTGAGGCCCGCTTTTCTCAGTTCATGATTGAGGCATGCTTCGTACGCGCTTTCAAGTAACCCCGGGCCAAGAGCAGTGTGAACCTTCAATGCGGCATTCACGATGATTCCACTGATTTCATTTTCTCGCATTTACTTTGCGTCCTCAGCGTCCCCTGCGGTAAATCAATCCGCCGCAGCCTTACCCGCCTCTGGCTTCCACCTCAGCACCGGCTTGCGATTCGCTGTGACCTCATCCATGCGTTGCACCCGCGCGTTGTGCGGAGCGTTCAGGATGATCTCGGGATTCGTCTCCGCTTCTTCCGCGATGTTGCGCATCGCGTCGATGAACAGGTCTAACTCTTCTTTCGGCTCGCTCTCCGTCGGCTCGATCATAATGGCGCCATGGTCGGCAACGATCATCGGAAATGCCGTCGTATACGGATGGAATCCGTAGTCGATCAGCCGCTTGGCAATGTCGCCAGTCTTCACGCCATTGACCGCCTGCAGCCGATGGCTCAAAACCACCTCGTGCATCGAAGGCGACTTGAACGGCAGGTCGTATACATCTTCCAGCTTTTTGCGGATGTAATTCGCATTGAGCACGGCGTCTTCCGTCGTCTGACGCAGACCATCGGGACCGTTGGCCAGGATGTAAGCCAGCGCGCGCACGTGCATTCCAAAATTTCCGTAGAACGCCTTCACGCGGCCAATCGATTTCGGCCGAGCGTAATCAAACCCCAGATTGCCATCCTTCTTTCTAGCAATAACAGGCGTGGGTAGAAACAGCTCCAGATGTTTCTTGATCGCGACCGGCCCTGAACCCGGACCGCCACCGCCGTGCGGGGTGGAAAACGTCTTGTGCAGGTTCAAGTGCATCACGTCCACGCCGAAGTCGCCGGGACGAGCCTTTCCCACAAGCGCATTCATGTTAGCGCCATCCATATAAAGGAGGCCGCCCTTCTGGTGCATCAAGTCGGCGATCTTGTGGATCTCCTCTTCAAAGACACCCAGCGTGTTTGGATTCGTCAACATCAGCGCGGCCACGTCTTCATTCATCTGCGCGGCCAGCGATTCGATATCGACCATTCCCTTGCTGTTCGATTTCAAATTCTCAACTTGATAACCGCACATCGCGGCAGTTGCAGGGTTGGTGCCGTGCGCGGAGTCTGGGATCAGGACTTTATTGCGCTTCTCGCCTTTCGCATCGAAGTATGCGCGGACGAGCATCATGCCCGTCATCTCACCATGCGCGCCGGCGGCGGGTTGCAGGGTGATCGCGTCCATGCCGGTGATCTCGATCAGCGCGTCTGACAAATCCTTCATCACGCGCAACGCGCCTTGAGCGACGCTCTCCGGCAAGTACGGATGCGCACTCGCAAGTCCGTCCATTCGGACGACCACTTCATTCACGCGCGCGTTGTACTTCATCGTGCAGGAACCCAGCGGATACATTCCCAGATCGATGGCGTAGTTCCACGTTGATAGCCGGGTGAAGTGGCGGATGATCTCGAATTCGCTCACTTCCGGCATATTGCCCAGACCATCGCGTAGGGACGCGCCCAACAACTTCGCGGCATCCACTTCCGGAACATCCAGCGGCGCCAATTTATAAGCCGCCTTCCCCGCCGACGACCTCTCGAAGATCAGCCCTTCATTCTGGCTGATGTGCTTTGTGACCTTTTTGATTTTGGAATTCATCTGATCGTTCGCGCTCACTTCTGCACCGCCTTTGCCGCCCGGTCGATCTGCTCTCTGCTCACCAATTCCGTGCAGCACCACAGCGCCGCATTGCCCAACTCCGGATAAAACTTTTTCAATGGCAATCCGCCAATGATCTTCTGATCAAGCAGCCGTTCGTTGATGGCCTTGGAATCTTCCGAAGTCTGCACCACAAACTCATTGAATCGCGGCGCTCCGCCGAACAGCACTTTGGCCTTCTTCGCAAATTCGCCGGAAGCGTATGCTGCCTTCGCCAGATTCTGCTTTGCCAATTCCTTCATGCCCTCGCGTCCGTAGATGGTCATATATATGGTGGCCATCAGCGCGACCAAGCCCTGATTGGTGCAGATGTTCGACGTCGCTTTCTCCCGGCGAATATGCTGCTCGCGGGTGGAAAGCGTAAGCACGAATCCGCGCTTGCCTTGCTTGTCAACAGTCTGCCCCACCAATCGTCCGGGTATCTGCCGCACGAATTTTTCGCGCGTTGCAATCACTCCGACATACGGACCGCCAAATCCCAGCGGCACGCCGAACGATTGCGCTTCCATTGTCACAATGTCTGCTTCGGTCGGCGGCTTCACGATTCCCAGCGATAGCGCTTCCGCAATAGACACAATCAGCAGCGCGCCTTTCTTATGCGCGATCTCTGCGATAGTCGCCACATCTTCAATCGTCCCAAAGAAATTTGGCGATTGGATCACCACGCAAGCGGTCTTGTCCGTGATCGCCGCGTCCAAGGCTTTCGCATCGACTCGGCCGTTCTCGCCAAAAGCGACCTCTCTGATGGGCATGCTCTGGTGTTGCGCATATGTCGTCAGCACCTCGCGATATTCCGGATGCACACTGCGCGCGATCACCGTCTCGCTTCGCCCGGTCAGTCGCACGGCCATCATCACGCCTTCGGCCACTCCGGTGGAACCGTCGTACAGCGACGCGTTCGCCACTTCCATCCCCGTGAGCTCGCAGATCATGCTCTGGAATTCGAAGACCGCCTGCAGTGTGCCTTGTGAGATCTCCGCCTGGTACGGCGTGTAAGCGGTGAAGAACTCGCCGCGCGAGATCAGTGAATCGATGATCACCGGGCGATAGTGATAGTAAGAGCCCGCGCCCAGCATGATGCCGAAGCCCGCCGCCATCTCTTCCGACCGTTGTTTGAAGTAGTCGATGATCTCAGACTCAGCCATCTGCCGCGGAACGTTCAAGTCGCGCTTGAAGCGATACTCCGCGGGAATATGCGAAAAGAGTTCGTCGATGTTGGGCGCTCCGATTTCCCGGAGCATCTCCTCACGGTCGGCGGGCGATTTTGGAAGATAGCGCATGTGTCCGTTTCCTCAGACTGAGAAAATTAGTAATGCAGGGGTGATTAGTATCAGGGCGACTGGCCTCAATGGCTTCGATTCATTCTGTGTCGCCAACCAGAAACGAGAAACTAGAAACCGCCCTACTTCTCTTCCGCCACGAATTTCTCGTAGTCGGCGGCGTTCATCAATCCATTCAAGTCGCCGGGGTTCTTCAGTTTGATCTTGATCATCCAGGAGCCGTGCGCGTCGCTGTTGATCTTCTCCGGCGCAGTCGTCAGCTCGTCGTTCACCGCAGTGACCGTGCCCGACGCCGGCGCAAACAATTCTGACACCGCCTTCACTGATTCCACCGTCCCGAATGATTTATGCGCCTCCACGTCGGAACCGGGCTTGGGCAACTCAACAAAAACGATATCGCCCAGCGCTTCCTGCGCGTGATCAGTGATGCCGATGGTGCCGGTATCACTTTCAACTTTGATCCACTCATGTTCTTTGGTGTAGCGGTAATCTGCTGGATAAGCCATCTCGTGACGTTCTCACTCTCTGGATTTGATTACTACTGGAGTACTTTGGATTCTTTGCGGCATTGTTCTCGCTTTTGCCGCTGACTTAGAACTAGCCACTAACCACTGCCTTCTTCGGCTTTTTATAGAACGGAGTCGGCACAACCTTCGCTTTTACTTTCTGGCCGCGGATTTCGACGTTCACCACCGTATCCACAGCGGAAAACTCCGGCGGCACGTAAGCCAGCGCAATATTCTTCTTCAGAAACGGCGCCGGCGATCCGCTGGTGATCTCGCCAATCTCTTTCCCGGCATCATCGAAAATCTTGTAGCCATCACGGCCGATTCCCCGCTCGATCATCTCCAACCCCACTAGGATGCGCTTCAACCCCGCGGCCTTGGCCTGCTCCAGCGCGGCGCGTCCCACGAAGTCGCCCTTTTCCATCTTGCAGTAGCGGCCCAGGTCGGCTTCCCACACGTTGATAGTGTCTGAAATCTCATGGCCGTATAGCGCCATCTTCGATTCCAGCCGCAGTGTATTCCGCGCTCCCAGTCCGCAAGGGATAATGCCGAACTCCTTCCCCGCTTCGATCACTTCATTCCAAACGCGTTCACTGGTCGGCTCGTCGGAGGGGACATAGATTTCAAATCCGTCTTCGCCGGTGTAACCCGTGCGCGCCACCATCGTGTTCGGAATGCCGCAAACTGTTCCGTACTTGAACCAATAATTCTTGATCGAGTCCAGATCAACGTCAGTCAGCTTGCGCATAACGTCCACGGCCTTCGGTCCCTGAATTGCCAATTGCGTGTAGTAGTCGCTGACTTCCTTTGGATGGCAATTGAATCGCGACACATTCTGCCGCACCCAGTTCCAATCTTTTTCCCGCGTACCCGCGTTGATGACCAGCAGATAATCGTTCTCGCCGATCCTGTGCACGATCACGTCATCCACAAACGTCCCTTGCGGATACAGCAGCGCCGAATAATGCGCCTGCCCGATCTGCAATTTTGAAACGTCGTTCATGCTGATGTGCTGCACAGCAGCAAGCGCCTGCTTGCCGATGATCAGGATGTCGCCCATGTGGCTTACGTCAAAAACGCCCACTCCGGTGCGCACTGCCATGTGTTCGGCGATCAGGCCGGAGTACTCCACCGGCATGTCCCACCCGCCAAAATCAACCATCTTGGCGCCCAACTTACGATGGACCGCATTCAATGCCGTTTTTCTCAGGGCTGACATGGGAGTCTGTGTTTGCGACGAGGACAAAGGATTTCCTTAACTTTGATGTCAAAGCTCAAGGCTGCAAGAGAGTTCCAGCGCAATAAGCAGAACTCTGTAAGTTATCACGTCGTTTTTAGGGGGGTCAATTCAACAGTCAGCCATGATGAGGAGATCTGAACCGACCCTCTTCAAATCAACAAGAGGAAAAACTCGACTTTCGGGATTGGCTACCCACTTAGCCCCGATAGGGGCGGAATAGGTTAGCCCGCCACGGAAGTGGCGGGTAGTAGCAATTGCAGAGTATCGCGAGTCCCGGAGGGACGACAGCACTCGAAAACTTTTGCCTTCCTTTGTGAACCTTCGCGCCCTTTGCGCCTTTGTGGTTCAAGGTCTTGATTTTGCATTTGCCTTTTCGAGAAACCAGAAACGAGAAACTAGAAACGGTTTTCCATCACTTGCAAATAGATGCGACGGCCACGGCCACCGCGTTCAACAATTGTTCCGGATCATCGCTATTGCTGTTGAAATCTGCCTCTTCCAAGCGTCCGCTGTTTTCGGAAGAATTCAATGCCAGGACACACAGCGCGGGATGCCGTTCTTTGAAGTATTTGATCGCCTCGCGCCGGACAGAAATTGGGGCGCAATGTCCCACAAGAACAACGTGAATCTGGCCGATCACGCTCTCGCCTACTTTGAAGGCGTTCTTGTTTCCCAGCACGGAGATCACGCGATATCCGCGCTCCTCCAGGATCGCGCCTCGCGTTACCAGGAGTGAACCTTCGTATGCCACTTGAAGCACGGTGGTAACGGCGGGCGCAGGCATAACGCGGATGTTACAACACTCCAGCAGCTTTCTTCCAAGTAATTGCTGGATGGCGCATCACGGCGCTTTTGACAGCCACCAGAGCACTCTTCCTACGATCTTCCAATCACCGTCTTGTATGTAGGTGGGCGGATAGTCCTTGTTCTCCGGCACCAGCATTGATGTGCGTCCGTAGCGCTGCAGCCAATGGACCATCAGCCCGCAAATATCGTGCGTAGCCAACACCATCTTGCCCTGAAGTTTTTCCGGATTATTCTCAGCCTCATCAATGGCCACGATCGATCCATGCTGCAGGGCCGGCGCCATTTTGTTTCCACTCAACCGCAAGCAAATGGTGTGCTCAGGATGCGGACACCAACTCAATGGCGCAACCACAAACTCTGCCGCTTCTTCCCTATGAATGACGGTGGGCTCTGGAACACCGACTGCCGGAGTTGTTGCATAAAGAGGCACCGCAAGCAGGTTGCGGTTGTCGTTTGAATCCAGCTTCGATTTCTTGCCGCAGGAGAGCACCTCGATCCGCGGACGTTCAGTTCTTCCTGAATTGCCATTGGCTGCGTCCAGGATCATCTGAAGATCGCTCTTGCGAATACCCGCCCGCTCCCAGAAGTACCAGCGATTCGGACTTTTCGCCGCAAGTTTGCCCAACTGAATGTAAACCGACGCAGGCGGCTGGTTGATTCCGCGTTCCCACCGTGAGGGCGCCATGGCGGAGACGTTCAGTCTCTTCGCAAGCGCAGCCTGACTCAGTCCGAGTTCTTGCCGGAGCTTCTCTATCCGGACGGCCCACACTGGTCTTGTTGATCTTGCCGGCTTTACCGCTCCAGCTCGTATCGACGGAGTACGCATCTAGTTCTTGACACCCTAACGGGAACGTTATACGTTTGGTCGCAACTCAACAAAAAAACTTAGGGACCCAACAACTATGGGCAACAATGGTGACAGTAGGGATACTAGCATAAATCCTGTGCTGGTTCGGCACTCTCTATTTCGTGGAATTTACAGCCGGGTAGCTCGCCAGCTCGGAGTGGACCGCTCGTATGTCAGCAGGGTAGCAAGCGGTGAACGCCGTTCAGTAAAGGTGGAAGCCGCTTTGCTGAAGGAGATCAAGCGGATCGAGAAGATCAAGATCGACAAATAATTGCTGCCGTTTACAGCAACTCGGCATCGCCGACAGATTCCTAAACTCCAGAGTGCGACGCTGGATTCATGTCCTATCTCGCAATCGGCGTGAATCTGAACGCGAAACTCGAAACGCGAAACTCGAAACTTGCTTTTCAGTACTGCGCCTGAAAATCGCAGGCCTCGCGACAATCGAGACAGTAATAGGCGCCGTCCTGGCACAATCGGACGTTGTGTGCGCCATGGCATAGCGAACAGTACTTGTCGCACTTGCAGCTAGCCTCTTGTTTATCGCATTGGAAGCAAATGAATTTGTCAGCCATGATGGGGAACTCTAAAGCCAACCTGCAAAAATTAAAAGCAAATCTTTGCTCCGGACCCGAAGACCTTCTCTCAAGTACCTTTGCGTCCTTCGCGTCCTCTGCGGTTTAATGCCTTCCTTTGTGAACCTTCGTGCCCTTCGCGCCTTCATGGTTCAAAGTTTTGCTTTTGACTTTTCGAGAAACCAGAAAGCAGAAACGAGAAACCGCCCTACAACACCACCGCCTCGCGATGCTCGCCAAAAACCTTCCGCATCGCATCGGCAATCTCGCCTACCGTCGCAAGACTCTCCACTGCATGAATAATGTGCGGCATCAAATTCTTCCCTATTCGCGCCGCCTCTTCCACGGCCGCCACCGCCGACTCCCACTTCTTTTTGTCCCGACGCGCCCTTAGCGCGCGCAAGCGCTCTACCTGGTTCTCCTCTAGCGCGGGATCGATGCGCTGAATCGCGATGGCCCTCTCGTTTTCTAACTGAAATTCGTTCACTCCGACGACGATAGCTTTGTTAGTATCCACCGCCTGCTGGAATTCGTAAGCGGCGTTCTGAATCTCCTGCTGCACGTATCCTCGCTCGATCGCCTTCAACATTCCGCCCATGCCATCGATCTTCTCTAAATACCCATTCGCTTTCTTCTCGATAGCATTCGTCTGCGATTCAATGAAGTATGAACCCGCGCACGGATCCACCGTCTGCGGCACACCACTTTCGTATCCGATGATCTGCTGCGTTCGCAGCGCCACACGGGCGGCTTCCTCGGTCGGCAGTCCCAGCGCCTCGTCGTAACTGTTCGTGTGCAGCGACTGCGTTCCGCCCAGCACCGCCGCCATCGCCTGTATCGCCGTTCTTACGATGTTGACTTCCGGCTGCTGCGCCGTCAGCGTCGACCCGGCCGTCTGCGTGTGAAAGCGCAGCATCCATGATCGCGGACTCTTCGCCTTGAAATGTTCGCGCATGATCCGTGCCCACATCCGCCGCGCTGCGCGGAACTTTGCAATCTCTTCCAGGAAATCGTTATGCGAATTGAAAAAGAAACTCAGCCGCGGCGCGAACTGGTCGATGTCCAATCCGGCATCGATAGCGCATTGCACGTACGCCATTCCATTGCCCAGGGTGAACGCAACCTCTTGCGCGGCCGTCGATCCCGCCTCCCGCATGTGATATCCGGAGATCGAGATGGTATTCCACTCCGGCACATTCTCGTTGGCATACGCGAACATGTCCGTGATGATGCGCATCGCCTGTTTCGGCGGATAGATGTATGTTCCCCGGGAGATGTATTCCTTCAAGATGTCGTTCTGTACCGTCCCTGAGAGCTTGCGGACATCCGCTCCCGTTCTCTTTGCCACGGCAATGTAGAGCGCCAGCAGGATCGAAGCGGTCGCATTGATGGTCATCGACGTCGAGATTTTTTCCAGAGGGATGCCCGCGAACAACCGCTCCATATCCTCAATGGAATCGATGGCGACTCCGACCTTCCCCACTTCTCCCAACGCCATCGGATGATCAGAGTCCAGCCCGATCTGTGTCGGCAGATCGAACGCCACGCTCAGTCCGCTCGTCCCATGCGCGAGCAAATATTTATAGCGACGGTTCGATTCCTCGGCATCGCCCATGCCCGCGTATTGCCGCATCGTCCACAGCCGCCCGCGATACATCGTCGGCTGCACCCCGCGGGTAAACGGATACTGCGCCGGATAGTTATCCTCGCGCTCGTAATCCCAATCGGCGACGTCCGCCGCGGTATACACCGGCTTGACCCCCGGCCGCTCGGTCGCGGCAGCATTCATCTTCTCGGACTTTTTGTTTTCAGACATGAATTGATTGCGCCGATATTCGTGCGCCAAGAATCTTGCGCCTTTGTCTTGCACTTGCCTTTTCGCAATACCGTGACATTAACGGCTGAATGCTAAGTGCTGAATGCTAACGGCTGCTCTTGCGTCGCGACCGCCAGAACGACGAGATCCCAAAATACGCGAAGAGTACCGTGAAAGCTGCCGCAACCGCGGCCCTGTTTGCATCCACTTTGCCCGCCGTATACGCCCGGTATTCGTTGACTGCTGCGATGGCTCCGACCCCCGCAAAGACTAGGAAGAACAATCCCGTCACTTCCAACCACAATGTATGCAGCACCCGGGTGAGCGAGTTCAACGTTGTTTTCGCCGCGCTGAACCCGGCCCTTACAAATCGATTGCTCCCCACGGCACGTCCGCTCACCCGCCCTAGGGCGCGCATCATGAAAGCTGAAGATGATCTAGGGGCAGCTGAAGACGAACTCGCCCCTGCCCGCGTTGTGCTTTCTTCACCCACGCCCAGATTCTAGCAGCGAACGTGAACCAAGCTCGCGCCGTAGCCACGAAAGTTGTAGCTCGCTCGCGCCGTAGGCGCGAAATGTTTATGGCTAGTGTGAATAAACAGGGTCGAGCCCCATAGGGGCGACACAATCGGGTCGTCTGGCTAACTGCTAAGAGCGAAAAGGCTAATAGCTAAAAACTGCCTCAGCCAAACCGGAGCCCCACCTTTGGCATCTCAATCTGTGGAACCAGCAGTCCTCGGTAAAAGCAGGCAGTCTTGGACGAGAACATGAAAGAAAGAATGAAAGAACTCGGCGATGCCATTAATGAGACTCTGGCCAACTCTGACCAGATCGCCGAAGTCATCAGCCGCATTAAGGCCGAGGGATATGACGTGTTCCTCGTTCTCGAAGCCACGGTTGGATTCAACCGCCAGGACGCTGAGGCCGCAGAGGACATCGAAGGCATTCCCGATACCTCGCCCGGCGACCCTGAACTGAAAGTCAACGCGCACGACGTACGCTTCCTCAAGTCCCTGAAAATCTCAGTGGACGAAAAAGCCGCCTAGTCTTCCGCAAATAAGCCCACCGCGCAGGTGGGCCATAGAAAATCGTATAAAACCTTACTTTCTTCCGCCGATGTAGCTTTGCCGCGATTCCTCTTTCAACCTGAGAAACCACATATAGATAGCGTCTACACGCTCAATGTCCCCGGTGAGGACTTCCTGGTCGGCGTACTTGTGGATGGCGGCTTCATCATGACGGACTTTCAGGCTAGTGATCACCTGAAAAAGCTCATCGACTTTTGAGTGCATGATTCGCAGGTCGCTGACTAGCCGAACTTCTTCAATCTCTAGTCCACGACCAACTGTTGGTTCTTCAGAGAGTTTCGCTTTCGGAGTTCTCGTCATCATCGCGGGGATTATCCTACCAAAAAAATGAATTGGGAGAGAGTTGCTATCTTTGATGCTGGAATTTGGAATTTTGAGTTGTGTTCGGAGCGATTTCTAGCGGAAAGTTTTTGACGATCCCGCTCGGCTACCGCTCCATTGTCGGATGACAGGGTTCGTCGACGATTGTCTCATTGGACCGGGACTTCGCCTGTGCCCTCGCACGTTGGGCACTTATCGCCGTCATCGCAACATCCGATGCCGATACAGGTGGGACACTTGGTTAAACGCATGACCATCAGCTCATCTTAAGGGCTTGCGTCGAGCTGTGAAAAAAATAAGAGACTTAGTCTCTGCGGATTAAGACCGCGCAAAATAGAAAGGACCCACCGGAGTGGATCCTTCCTTGTTTGCAACTCTGTCCCAAGTTGTGGCTTCGGAAACACGTAGCCAAAAACTATTTCGCCGCAACCTCATTGAGATACGGAATGTCCAGCGCTCCTATCTTCCCGCTGCGGTTGTCTCTCATCATCAACCGCAACCGCACCTTCTCATCAGGGACGTTCAACTCCAAGTTGATCGACATTCCGCCCCTTTGCACCATTTGGGCTATTGCTTCCGGCTTCCATTTTCCATCCAGCGTGTCGTGGACCTGCGTGACCAGCTTGTTGCCTGAAAACACGCCGACAAACAGCAATACATTGCAATGCTGTTGCCCTTCTTCCAGCGGCTCGAACAGGAAGTTCCTCGGGTCCACTTGGAAAGTCACATTCGTTGCATGCATCTTCGCTGGCGCTTTTGCATTGTTAGCTGAAGGGTGCACGCTCCCATAGAAGGAAACGCCGCTTGCCAGAAGCGGGCTAAGCAGTGCTGTCCTGACCTCCCTATCCACCTGCGGCTGCTTCTGGTTCACAGCGCGCGACGGATCCAGCGCGTAATAACCGCGCCGATAATTAAGTTGCACTCCCGGCCTGCTGGTCTTGACCTCCAGCTTGCGGAGGTTGCCGTCCCATCGTTTGTCCTCGGGAGAGTAAGAGATGGCGTAATACACCGCGCCGTCGGTCAAGGAGGCGCCCAGCGCACCATCCAAGTCGTTGCGGTTGTAATATGCCTTGCCTCCGGTCTGCTCCGCAAACTTTTTCATAATTTGGATGGGGTCTGGAGCAGATGAACCGGTTCCGGAAGCGATCACACCTTCCAATGCGGATCTTCCGGCTGACACTTGGGTAAGATCCGGCGCTCCCCCTCGGCCAAACTGCATGCCACTTACCCCGGGACCCTGCTGCGCAAAGAACGCGCCATTCACTTTTAATCCTGTTGCATCAATCGGGTAAACCGAGATCTGCGCGTCTGTGAGCAGCGTGGCCGTCTCTTTCACCTCTGCCGAGTATGGATTGGCGTTAGTGCCACGTCCGATTTCGCCGGGATCAAGCGCTACCGGGAAATTTCCTGCTATCCAGACCAGTTTCTTTCGCCCGGGATATCCTCGCAGCCAACGACCCAAAGTCTGGAGTGCGTCAAGCGTGGTCAATGTACGCGCGTTCGTCTGAATCACGTTGAAATCGTCGAGATATGACTGAATGGACGCCAACTGGTTGTTGTCAGCATCATTAAAATTAATACCTGTGGAGGTGGACGTAGTGACTGGCGCTCCTGAGGCATTGCCTGCCTCTACGGGATGCAACGCCGTTTGCGCCATGCCTCGGGACTCAATCGCGTTATGTAATTTCTTCGGATCATCGGTGAAGTCTTGCAGCAGTATCAGTGAGTTCGTCAGCCCAAATACCGCCACCCGTTCGCCGGGATGCTGGTCAAAATACTTCAGCATCGCCAGGCGTCCCATCTTTTGGTCAGAGAAACTGGTATTCAGGGCATCCAGCAGAAGCACCGAGATCTGCCCTCGTGGGTCCAACACCCGCTGATTCGAATAAATGCCGGGCGGCAGTTCCGGCGCGGCGCCCGCTGCTGCCGCTGCCGCAGCCGCGGCCTTGTCCATCAATTCGAAAGACGCAACTTTCTGCGGTTTTCCATTTTCCGAGATAGAAAAATCGTTCGCGGTCAGGTCAGTGATGGGCTCGCCCTTTTTGTCGGTCACCACCACGTCGAGCAACACCACGCGGGTGTTTGCTTTCAGGGTTGTTACCGGTTCGTTGTCGGACGGCTTCTGGGCAGGCGATGCATTTTGCGCGATTCCTAGAACACCGCACATCGCGATAACAACAAGTTTGGAAAGTGGTCTCATTTGGATGCAACCTCATTAGGATATGGAACGTCCAGGGCCCCGATCTTACCGCTGCGATTGTCTCTTACGATCAACCGCAGTCGAACTTTTTCTGCAGGAACACTTACCATCGTGTGAAAAACCAACCCGCTCTTCACCATCTTGGCGAAGGTTTCCGGCTTCACATTTCCCACCATGCTCTGCTCAATATGGCCCACCAATATATTTCCGGAGTAGACCCCTACAAAAAATTTCAAGTCGCAGTGTTGTATATCATCCAGCGACTCGAATGAAATGTTTTTCGTTTCCACAAGAAACTTGATTTCGGCATGAGCAGGCGCGCCGGCAGGAGACTGCGATGGCACAGGTTGGGCGCTGCCATAAAAAGAAACTCCACTGGCCAGCAGCGGACTGACCAATGTTGAATTTATTTCGCGGTCGACTTTAGCCGGACTTTCAATCGCCGCGCGCATCGGATTCAGCGCGTAATACCCTTTCCGGAATCGAAGTTGTATCCCCGGCCTGCTCGTCTTGATGTCTAGCTTGCGATAGTTTCCGTCCCACTGCTTGTCTTCGGGACTGTAGGAGAGCGCGTAATAAGACGAGCCGTCCACAATGCTCGTTCCCAGCGCTTTGTCCAGGTCGTTGCGATTGTAAAAAGCCAGTCCGCCGGTCTCCTCGGAGAACCTGTTCATGGTCGCGTGTCCCACCGCAATGGAATTGTTGGCATTGCCGATGGCGCGGGCCATTTGTGGACCGGTACGTGCGCCACCATTCACCCCGCCATTGGAGGTGGAAAAGGCAGCACCGTGTCCGCTCAATCCGGCGGCATTGATCGTGTAAACAGAGATTTGCGCATCGGTCAGCAGTGTGGCCGTCTCCTTGGTTTCCTGGACGTAAGAATTCGCATTAGTGAAACGAGCCGTCTCGCCCGGATCCAGTTGAACCGGGAACGAGTCCGCGATCCAAATCAATTTCTTCCTCCCCGGATAACCTGAGAGCCAGTTGCCCAGCGCCTTCAAAGCGTCCAGCGTGATCCTGGCGCGGGTGTCCCCTTGGAGGATGGAGAACTCTCCGAAAAAGGCGTTCACGCCCGCCGCATCCAGTCCGCCCGGCACGGCGAAGTTGGAAACACCACCGCTGCCTGGGGTCTCAGCAGGATGTAGTGGTGTCTGCTTAACACGCTTGCCCTCTATTGTGTCGTGCAGCTTTTTCTGATCGTCCGTAAAATTTTGGAGTAAGAGCAGAGCGTCCGTGAGACCAAATATCGCCAGCCGCTCGCCCTGGTGGCCATCGATGTACTTGAGCATCTGCTGGCGGCCAATCCTCTGATCGATGAAGGACGTGTTTAACGCATCCAGCAGTAGTACCGTGATGGGCCCTTTCGACGCTTCCACCTCAGGGCCGTTGTAATACACTCCGGGAATAAGCGCGCGCTCCGGAACAGCCACCCCTTTAAGCGGCACCTTGCTGTCCACGAAAGAGAACGATGCCAACTTCTGCGGCTTCCCCTTCTCCAGGATAGTGACCTCATCGCCCTTGAGGTCGGTAACGGGCTGACCATGTTTGTCGGTGACCACCACATCTAACAGCACAACATGAGTGCTCGTCTTGAATGTCGTTACGAGTT
>JAOAPH010000125.1 GCA_025462835.1 Candidatus Angelobacter sp.
CGCAGGTCGAAATCCGCCCGCTGTTTAAGGGTTTTGGCCGCCGACTTGGGCACTATGCCCGCTTCAGCCAGCGTTTCAGTGGCCGCCAGTTCCACAGCCAGCCACATCCGATACTTGTTTTCGTCGCTCCAGATGCGGCCCATCTCCGGCCGTGTATATCGTGCGATCAAGGGGCAACTCCTGAAATATTCTTTGGAACTGATGATTGTAAATGGTATTGTTGCTCCACACCCCCCCAACGTTCATTCCCCGTGCAACCGTCACCGTGGGAGTCAATATGTCAACTGCACACCCAGATACCATGAACCATCGCAAAAAGACATCACGCAAGCGCGTCCTCACGCTCACTGAATACCGGAGATTAGCGGAATTTCGATATCAGCTCCGCCGGTTTCTCCGCTTCAGTGAGGAACACGCGCGGCTAAGGGGTATGGAACCGCAGCAGCACCAGTCCCTCTTGGCAGTCAAGGGGCTGCCAGAAGGAATGGAGCCCACCATTGCGAATCTTGCTGAGCGTATGCAATTGGCGCATCACTCCATGGTCGAACTGGTAGATCGCATCACCGAGAAAGGCTTGGCTACAAGGACCCGGTCTTCTGAGGACCGAAGGAATACTTGGGTGAAGCTCACGCCGAAGGGCGAGAAAATGTTGACTGGAATTTCCGTGCTGACATACGCAGAGCTACAAACAAGATTCATTGAGCTCCTCGACTCTTTACAGCAAGTCATCGGATGAGCTCGCGCACCGTTAGAGTGGAAGCCTCGATTTAATCCCAACTGCCATTACGGGGTAGTAACGCCCAACAGTTCGCTCATCTCATCGTAGAGAAAGCCCTCGCGCGGCGTGTACGGCTGCACCCATTTTCCGTCAATGACAAATTGTGGAATGGCACGCTTGCCGGTCTGCTTGATCACTTCTTCCGCGGCGCCCGGCGTCGTTTCAATGTTGATCTCGGTATAGGCGATCTGGTGCTTATCAAGAAAGCGCTTGGCCTCGCGGCAATCCCCGCACCACGGGGCAGAATAGACAGTTATTTGCATCACATATTGATGTTAAACCAGAGTGGCAGATTCAGGCATTCGCAACAACGATTTGCACCGTCCTCAGAGCGATTCGATCGTGATTTCATCTCCTGAGCACTTGCAGCAGGTTGCTATAGTCGTCCGTCCACAGGCGTTCGCCGTCACGCTCGCTGTTCTTCGAGATTGCCTCATGGATCTTCGGAGAATTAAGGAACTCTTGGTTTGAAGTGAGCAGCATCCACTTGCTATGCATGATCCTTGGCGGCTCTGCACCGGTTTCTATGACCACGGGGGTCAGTCCAACTTCCTTTGCAAGACGCCGGACTGCCGGTTCCAGGTCGAACGCGCGGTTGGAGATATGAATCGCCAGCACTGCCTGTGGGCTCGCCATTTCTTCCATGTAGATATGGAAAGCTTCTCTCGTCAACAAGTGCATAGGAATGGAATCGCTGCTGAACGCATCCACCACGAGCACGTCGAAGCGTTGCGGTTCGCTCTGCTCCAATTCGTGCTCCATCGAAATGCGTGCATCACCGAGCACAATTTCCATCTTTGCCGGGCTGTCACTCAAGTAGCTGAAATGGCTTTGCGGGCCGAATGCAGCTTCCACCACCTTGGGGTTGATCTCGTAGAACCGAATCGTGTCGCCAGGTTTGCCGTATGCAGCAATAGTGCCTGCACCCAATCCGACCACACCAATGTGCAGTGGACCTGAACTGGTGCCACCTTCGAAGCGCTTGGGGTGATTAAGCAAAGTCAGTCCCACCCCACTGTTTTCCGTGAAATAAGTGGTGGGTAGCTTTTTCTTGTCCTGAGAGACAAACTGGAACCCGTGCAGAACTGCTCCGTGCCTGAGATAGATGGCGTGGTTTTCGGGCTCGCTTGAATTCCGGTCGAGAACTGAAAGCACCCCATAGAAGTTACGTGAAACGGAAATCGAGTTTTGCTGGTAAGTCCGGGCAGCCGTGAGTAGTATCCCTCCAAAGAATGCTGCTGCTGCCACCACGGTCAGTCGGGCAAACCATGGACGCATCGCATGCCTGCGCCAATACAATCTCACTATCACTATCGAACTCAATGCAAGATAGAGCGCTATGCTCCTGGCTGAGAGACTATGCCCTGAGTGGGGTTTCACAGCGTAAAGGGTGACTACGCTCAGCGTCACGATATAAGCGAAGGCTGACCAAGGTGAAAAGCGGCACAATACTGAATCGCTCTCGCGCAGAACGATAGCACAGAGCAGCAGCGCCGTGAGCCATAATCCCAAGTAGTATTCCCAAAACCCCGTGAAGATACGCGGCGCAATCAACCCTACGAAGACTCCGCCTACTGCACCGCCCAAGGAGATCATCAGGTAAAACGAGGTCAAATGCTGCGGGCTAGGCTTCAGGCGCACCAGTTCGCCATTACACAGCATGCAACATGCGAACAGAACGAACGAATATATTCCAATCTGCACTAGTATGTCCGCTTCAAGGCTCCTGACAAGGTTGTAGCTGGCAGCCAACGTGGCAACGGCCACCATCGGCAAAAACACGCGTCTGGAAGACCAATGCTCCTTTTCAAAACAAATGATGAATGAAAGCAGATAAATGCTCAGCGGCAGCACCCAGAGAAATGGAATGACTGTCACTTCTTGGCATATTTGATTGGTAGTGGCGATCAGCATTACAGAGGCGCATGCCGCCAAAGTCATCCACACCAAACGGAGTAGAACGCGAGGTTTCGGAACGACGGGTCCGGTGCTCAAAATCTCAGTTTCCTGATAGTTGTTTGCTTCAACAGCCTCCGGACCGCATCTTCCAACGCTGAGCGCGCATATCCCGCAGCACAGGGCGAAGACCGCATAGCCCCATGTCCAGGTTGTCGCTTGATGTCGCAGCGTGAGCGCCGGCTCTACCACGAACGGATAGCTCAACAACCCCAACAGTGATCCGAGATTTGACAATGCATAGAGCCGATAGGGTGATACGCCCCGGTGTGTCTTGCTGAACCACGCCTGCAGTAGAGGTCCGGTGGTGGAAAGAACAAAATATGGCAGCCCAACACTTGCCGCAAGAAGTTTGAGGACAAGCCACCCGGGATTACTGCTGCCGTGCGGTTTCCAACTCGCGTCAGGAAAAATAGGCGTCCCCCAACGAGTCCGTAAGTACAACAGCAAAAGCACAGAAGCAGCTAGAACAATGATCTGGATTGTTCTCTGCCCGCGCAAACTCAAACGGCTACTTAACCAATGCGAATAGGAATAGCCTGCCAGCAACAACACCTGGAAGAACAGCATGCTGGTCGTCCACACCGCTGGCGTGCCTCCGAACCAGGGCAAGATGTACTTGCTGATGATGAGCTGTACTTGAAAAAGGAGGAAGGCGCTTACGAAGATCGTGAATGCATACGGCACCCAGTAGATGGCCTTGCCATATGCTTGCGTCGCTGGGTGTTCGATTGCTGGGGGAAATTGCGATTCTACAGTGACGGTCTGGGGCAAGGTAAGACTCCAATCGGAGTCCCATGTTGCAACTATAGGACATATCTCCCAGACGGGAGTCGCCGCTTGTTTTCCGCTAGTTAGCGACGGCTTACTGCCCGTGTGTCTCGATATTGCTACAGCCGATAAGGGTTTGTGTCGCTACTTTAGACCGAAAAAAACAAAAGCCGCCAACTCGACGGAGTTGACGGCTATGGCTAGAGGCTAGAAGCTAATTGCTATATAACAACACCCCTTCGGTCTTTTCTTCTCCCACCGGACGATAAAACAGCTTGTCGCCTTCGAGGAAGACCTCGATGAATGCCGGCCGCGTCGTGAACGTACCCTGGATCAGCGCCTCTGACAGCGGATCTTCGATGTACTTCTGCAACGCCCTGCGTAGCGGACGCGCACCATAAGCGCGGTCCACCATCGTCTTGTCCAGGATCCACTTCTTGGCTTCGTCGGTCACGGATATCGTGATCGCACGTTGTGCCAGGTTCGTGTTCAGGTGCTGGATCAGCAGTTCCACGATCTGGATCAAGTCTGCATCCGACAACGCGTTGAAGATGATGACTTCATCCAACCGGTTCAGGAACTCGGGGTTGAAGGTCTTCTTCACTTCCGCGCGGACCAGGTCTTCGACCTTGCTGGCAATGCTGTCTTCTTTGTCTGACTGGAATCCCAGCCCGGTGCGCTTCTGCAGATGCCGCGCGCCAATGTTCGACGTCATGATGATGATCGTGTTCTTGAAGTCCACAGTGTTGCCGAGTCCGTCAGAGAGCTGACCATCTTCGAAGACCTGCAGCAGGATGTTGAACACATCCGGATGCGCCTTCTCAATCTCGTCGAGCAGGACGACCGAGTACGGCGACCGCTTCACGCGTTCCGTAAGCTGTCCGCCTTCCTCGTATCCCACGTATCCCGGAGGCGACCCGATCAGCTTGGAGACGGAATGCTTCTCCATGAATTCCGACATATCGAACCGCACCAGCGATTTCTCGCTGCCGAACAAGAACTGCGCCAGCGAGCGCGCTACTTCGGTCTTTCCCACGCCCGTCGGCCCAAGGAACAGGAACGACCCGATCGGACGGTTCGGAGATTTCAATCCAGCGCGTGAGCGGCGGATTGCCCGCGCCAATGCGGAGATGGCTTTTTCCTGCGATATCACGCGCTTGTGCAACTCTTCTTCCACGCGCAGCAGTTTGGCTGTCTCTTCTTCTTTGATCGATGTCACCGGTACGCCGGTCCATCGCGAGACTACGTCTTCAATGTCCTCGCGTCCCACAACGCCCGTGCTCGAATCATCCAGATGATGTTTCTCCCGCAGCGCGCGCAGGTTCTCGCGCTCTTTGCGCTCTTCATCCGAGTAGAAACGCGCCTTCTCGAACTCGTGGTTCGCGATCGCGTTCTCCATGCGGTGCACGATGAACTTGATCCGCTTCTGTACGTCGGTGATCTCTTCCGGCAGGGAAGTCTGGCGCAGCTTTACGCGCGCGCCTGCCTCGTCGATCAAGTCGATTGCCTTGTCCGGAAGGAAGCGGTCGGGAATATAGCGGCTCGAATGCGAGACCGAGAATTCGATCGCTTCGTCGGTATAAGTCACGGCGTGAAATTTCTCGTAACGCTCCTTGATGCCGTTGATGATCTGCACGGCCTCCGCTTCGTTCGGAGGTGGAACTTTTACCGATTGGAACCGACGCTCCAATGACCGGTCCTTCTCGATCGATTTCCGATATTCCCCAGGAGTGGTTGCGCCAATGCACTGGATCTCGCCGCGCGAAAGCGCCGGCTTAAGTATGTTGGCGGCATCCAGCGATCCTTCTGCGGAGCCCGCTCCAACCAATGTATGTAGTTCGTCGATGAAAACGATGGCGTTCTGGTTCTCCATCAATTCTTTCATGATGGTCTTCAGACGCTCTTCAAACTGGCCGCGATACTTTGTTCCCGCAACGATCAACGAAAGATCCAGCGCCAGGATTTTCTTATCGGCCAGGAATGAAGGGACTTCGCCGTCAGCAATGCGCTGTGCCAATCCTTCAACGATGGCCGTCTTGCCCACGCCCGGCTCGCCGATCAGCACAGGATTGTTCTTGGTGCGACGGCAAAGGATCTGGACGGCGCGCTCTAGTTCGTTCTCGCGTCCGACCAACGGATCAAGCTGATTGTCCATCGCAGCCTGTGTCAGGTCGCGTGAAAATTCTGAGAGCAGGGAACTCTCTCGGTTGCGCTGCGACGATGGCGCCGCTTTTTCCTGCGACGTCCGCGCCAATTCTTCGCGGATCGTGCCCAGGCGCAGCCCGCGCTCGTGCAGGATCTCTGCGGCGAAACATTTCTCTTCGCGCAGCAGACCTAATAGAAGATGTTCGGTGCCAATGTGTTTGTGTGAAAGGCGCTCTGCTTCTTCCGCCGCGTAGGCAAGCACCCGCTTGCACTCATTGCTCAACGGCAGGTCGACGGATGTGGAAACCTTCTCGCGAATCGTCGTGTGGCCTTCAATCTGTTTGCGGATTGATTCCACTGACGCATGCGAGCGCAGGAAGCGATTGGTGAGGGCCTTATCTTCACGCAATAGCCCAAGCAACAAGTGCTCAGTCTCAATGTATGGCGAGCCAAACTGGCTGGCTTCATACCTTGCGAAGAAGATGACGCGTCTCGCTTTCTCTGTATATCGTTCGAACATGTGCCCCCTTTGGGAAACTTGTCACCCGTCGAACTTATTAGAACTCATCATGCAACCAATTGAAACCAAATTCAAGATTACTTTTGACTAAGTTCGGGATGATTCTAGGTTACCTTTCTTAGCTGTGTCTCTATTAGACTCCGCAATCGCATTCTCGATTCAAACCGCTCGTCGTTTCCCACCTGAAGCTCATCTTTCAGCTTCTTTTCAATGGGCTTAAACCCCGAAACCCAACCAGCGTTGCCTATGAATTTCTGTCGTTTTTCGCGCGTAGCGTTGCAAGTCGATGAAACGTGGTGCTTTGGTACTACGTAATTCAGTAGGAGAGCGAAAAAGGATTTAACTCCGCTCTTCCACCAGCGACGCCGGACTCACCGGCTGCAACCGCCCCGCCTGCAACCGCAGGACTCGCCCACATCGCCGCGCGAATCCCAGGTTGTGAGTCACAATCACTGACGTTAGGCCATGTTCGTGGTGCAGCCGGGTGATCAGATCAAAAACCATCTCCGCTGACTTGCCGTCCAAGTCTCCCGTTGGTTCGTCGGCCATCAACACCTTCGGCCCGGCGATCAGCGCTCGTGCGAGGGCCACCCTCTGCTGCTCGCCTCCTGAGAGTTCTCCCGGACGATGCGAAACCCGGTCCAGCAAACCCACTGCTCGCAACCACTCTGCGGCTTTCTCCAGCGCTTGCTTCTTTTGCGACGACGAAAAATTCCTCGCCATCAGCAATGGCATCGCCGCATTCTCCAGGGCGGTGAATTCCGGCAGCAGGTAATGGAACTGCCACACGAATCCGATCTCGCGCCCGCGGAAGTCCGCAGCGGTTTCGTCATCCAACGAACTCAGCGCCGTCTTTCCGAAGTAGACGTCTCCGGCGGTCGGCCTATCCAACGCGCCGAGGATGTGCAAGAGCGTGCTCTTGCCGCTCCCAGACTCGCCGACGATCGCCAGCATCTCGCCTTGCTGCACGCAAAACGACAGATTTTCAAATAGAACCAATTCCTGCTTGCCCGTGCGGAAGACCTTTTTCAGGTTTTCAACCCGCATCCGCGCTGCGTCAGGTAGACCCTGGGTCTGCTCAGTTAGATGCAATGTCCCTCCCGCAAGAACAAGGCAGTCTCCGGCCAGAGCATCCTGCTCTCCTGACTTTGCCAGCCAACCTTTTCCTGGCTACTCGGGGTGCCCCACGTTCGCGAAGCTAACGTGGGGGTTTTTCGCAGGAATGACAACGCTTCAATCCAACACCTACTCATACCGCAGCGCCTCCGCAGGCAAGATCCGCGAGGCCGACCACGACGGATAGATCGTCGACAAGAATGAGATCGCAATCGCCACGCCGGCCACTATCAGACCATCGATCAATCGGGGAGCAAAAGGAACGTAGTCGATGGAATAAACTTCAGCCGAAAGCGCAATGAGTTTGTAGTGCGCGCCTGCCCACGAAGCGATGTATCCAAGGACCACACCCAGCATGGTTCCGATCACCCCGATCAAGACGCCTTGCGTGATAAAAATGCGCCGTATCTGCGACTTCCGCGCTCCCATCGACATCAACACCGCAATGTCCTTGGTCTTCTCCATCACCATCATGATCAGCGATATAAGAATGTTGAGCGCAGCCACCGCAACAATCAGCCCGATAGTGATGAACGTCACCACCCGCTCCAGTCGCAACGCGCGGAACAAAGCTTTGTTCTGTTCCATCCAACTGCGCGTCTGAAATCCGGGCCCCGCAGCATTTTCCAGATTAGCCGCAACCTCTTCCGCACGATACAAATCATCCAGCTTGAATTCCAACACGGACACTACATTGCCTAACCCGAACAACCGTTGCGCATCGGTGAGCCGCGTGAATGCCCAAGCCGTGTCGTAGTCATAAAAACCGCTGTTGAAAATTCCCACCACCTTGAAGCGCACATATTTCGGGACTAATCCAAACGGCGTCAGCTCGCCTTGAGGACTGGTAACAAGAATCACTGAGCCAACTGTCGCGCCCAATCCCTGTGCCAAATCTTTTCCTAAAACGATCGGAGCCAGTGACGATTTCGGAGCAGGCGCTTCAGCACCTTCCAACGGATTCGAACTTTCATCTGCCTTCATCTTCAGCGCATCGGCTGTTCCAGAGGAGATAGTATTCAGCAGTCCGCTTACTTTTTCTTCCTCTTCCGGAATAACGCCCTTCAGCACGATGCCCTTCGCACGCGAGCCCCGGGAGGCCAGCACCTCCTCATAGATGGCTGGTGCCGCCGCTGCCACATGCGGTTCTTTCGAGAGACGGTCAATTATCGGGCGCCACTCCTTTATTCCAGTACTCTCAACTTTCATTAGGCTCACGTGCGGCGTCGACCCTAGCAATCGCTGCTGCAGGTCCTGGCGGAATCCGTTGTTGATTGCTAGCGCAATAATCAGCGACGCCACCCCCGCAGCCACGCCGATGATCGATATCGCTGTGATCACGCCGATGACTGCCTGCCTGCGCTTGGCCCGCAGATACCGCGCCGCAATGAAAAGTTCAAAATTCATATCTCTTAATCTGTCATCCCGACCGAAGCGCAGCGAAGTGGAGGGACAATGCCTTTGCTTTTGTTTTCAATCACAAATTAGAAATCACAAATCACAAATCGGCTAAAACCCGATCGCCCCCACTCTCTTCCTATATTCCCTGAACTCCTCCCCAAATCTGTCTTCCAACTCTGCATCTTCCGTGCGAATCATAAACACACCCGTGACAATCGCGAAGCACCATACTGCGAACAGGACAACTAATCCGCTTCCGACCGTCCACGCAGTGAGCATGCAGAGATGCGCAAGGTATATAGGATGCCGCATTCGCGAGTGCAGCCCCGTCGTAACCAACCTTTGTTCGTGGCGATCAGGTCGGACTTCCGACCTTCCGATCAGACGGTCGCCTCCAAAATCCCGGCCAATGCGCCGATATGTGAAGATTCCGATTCCAAATAGTATTGCCGCAACCGCCAGCGACCACGGAGTGTTGTACAGCGTGTCACTTCGCCGCGACCAAGTCGCCGCACCGATAACCAGGATCAGCGCAAGCCATATCCCGGCGATGATCGGATAAACCTTGCCTTTGCGCGACCTCCACCTTTCAGCAAAGGGGTGAATGGCCAGCCAAAAACTGGGAATGCTCGCGTAAACGATTCCCGCCATCCACGCGATCGTCAGCCCCACATTGCGCATGTGAGGATTGTAAACGCCGAGGGCTCTAGCGCTGCAATTCCAAAAAGCGAAAACCCAGATCCAACCTGATCTGGGTTTCCTCTGGTCTCTGTGCCTCTGTGGTGAAGCAGTTCTTACTTGATCACGATCTTTGCGATTCCCACATTGTCGAACCGGTCGTAAACACGCACCACGATCACGTGCTCGTTGCTTAACAGCACTGGATCAGGTTGCGTCGTCGATTCCATTTGCGCGGAATCGTTTTCCGCAGCGCCCATTTTCTGGCGCTTGCTTTTCGCTTTGTCCACCGCAGGTTCGGTGAGCATCAACTGCGGAAGTGGAGTATTGAAGTCATATGCTTCCAACTTCGCATCGGAAAGCTGTCCCACAGGTTCCACGAACTGCCATTCGCCAGCGTCCACGGAGAACTCCGCGCGCTTGATAGCGGAAAATGTGTCGCGAGAAGTGAAGGTGATATGCAAAACTCCGCCATCCACTTTAGCCGCAAGCCCATCCACTCGCGGCGGAGTGCTGTCCACTTCGAATCGCGTGCTCTCTTTCGAATCGAGCAGCGCTTCATCGGGCGAATGTGACGGCGCATCGCTGGCGACCACGCGGACTGTGTATCCACCATCGGGCAGCAATCCAGCGTCCCAGGAGTAGAACTTGTCGGTGATCTTATCTTTCAAAAGCTTCCAGCGCGTCTCGCCATCGCCCTTGTAATAGAGCGAGTACGTAAGGTCGTCGTCATTGTCATCATGTGCTGACCATCGGACAGCGATGGAACCGCGATCGCGTTGTGCTGGAACCGGGTTGTCAAAACGCGGTTGCGAAGAATTCGTATTCGAGTTCTGCGATCCCAAACCGATCATCAACGTGTCGGAGGACGAACGCGGACTGCTGCTGCTGTTGAACTTTGCGCCTGCCTGTACTGCGATCTCATCGATCACTGGAGCAACATTTTTCGGCCGGTAATTCACCTTTACGTTTTCCACTCGCGCGCCACCCTTCGCGGGCATTGCGACTTTCCACTGGATGAAACGTGCAGGCGGAGCTTCGATCTTTGCGTCTTTGCTCAGGTCGACTTTCTTCCACGGACTCCAATTGCGGTCCGGATTGTCGACATTGCCGCTGCGAGTGAAAAAAACGAAGTCCCCGCTGCCGCGCACTTCTACCCGGCCCCATCGCGAGAAGATCTTCGCGTCATATACATCGCTCTCGAATGTGCCTTCTGCGTCAGGTGCAGCGCTGAGTTTGAACACCTTGCCCAGATTGCTGGTCACGGCGAAGAGTCCACGTCCCGGATCTCCAGCGAATCCAGTCACCTGGTTCGCAGTAGCTTTCAATAAGTCGGAATACGATCCGTCTTTCTCGATCGCGATGATGCGTCCCTTGTTTCCCGTTCCTGCCAATAGCCGGCCGCGCGCATCGAATGTCAGCGCGTAAACCACATCGTCTTTACTGGTCCAAAGCCGCTTCGGCGATCCGTCAGAAGCGAGCATGTAAATGTCCGAACCACCGGTTTGCGTTTGCGAACCAAGGTTGGACAACGGCGAAGGAGACGAACTCCCAGTTCCTGTTGGTGGCGTGAATACAAGCTGAGACAGTATGGATGCTGCTGAAGTCGAAGCTCCACTGCTGCGCTTTTCGCCGACCGCTCCCACATAGATATTGCCCACCGAGTCCAATGCCAGCGCCGTGATCTCTTTTTTCGGCGCGCTATACAACACGAAGCCCTCACCCGCGGGAGTGATGCGGTACACAAGCCCGCTGCCGTCGGAACCCGCGATCACGTTGCCATTGCTATCGAATGCCAGCGTGCGGATGTGCGCTTCATCGCTTTTGAAAAAGACGGAACTTTCGCCCGACTTGGTGACTCTGAAGATCTCTCCACGATCACCCGTGCCGACATACAGGCGTCCTTCGGCGTCGAAGCCCATCGTCCAGATGTATTTTGTCTTTGGGTCAAAGAAGACGGTCGAGCTGTAGCTTGAATCGACCGCTGCACTCGAGTCTTTTCCCGCCGCGTCAGCTTTCGTCGGTGCTGGAGTCTTGCTCCCGGCTGTGTTCTTGCTGATCTTGTAGACTTTTCCGTCTGGCGAGGTGGCGGCGTAAACGTTGCCTTCTTTGTCCACCGCCAGCGCTTGCACTTGCAACTCTTTCGGTTCGAAGATTACAGTCGCATTGCCGTCTGCGGTGATGCGATAGACTCGCCCCGGCGATCCTGTGCCGATGTAGATTGCGCCCTCTCCCGCCGGTGCAACCGACCAGATAAACGTCGAAGGCGACGTGTGGATCGAAGCGAATGCGGGCGCAAGCTCCAGCGCGCCGTCACTGCGGATCGCGATGCCCTTGGCCGTCCCTTTGGAGAAGTCTTCGTAACTTTTTTGTTGCCACGTCTGCGTGCCTTCTCCGAATAGGGGCAACGCAAAAAGGAAAATTGAAAAGGGAATTAACAGCTTCTTGAGTTTCATTTGATTGTGAACCTTTGAGGAATACCTTTATTTGATCGTGAGGCTGATTACCTGTGAGCCGGCGATCACGAAATCCAGGGGCGTCGACGATTCATCCATCGCCGATTCGCCCGTCACGATCATGTCTTGCGTGCCGCGCATGCCGTCCATCACATTCATTACCGATAACGGCAGACCGGGCATGACCTTGTCTTCCACCAGCGCTTGCGGATTCGATTGCAGCACTGATACATACAGCCGGTCATTCGTCCGTTCTTTATTCAAAGCCGCGATGGTGGCGTTGAGGTCGAGCTTCCGCGCGAATACCGCTGGCGCGCGGCGTGCTTTGTCCAGCGTGTCGCCATCACTGATAAGGATCCTTACGTTGCCCTTTGGCGTACTCGTGGGAATCCGTACCGGTATCTGCTTTACTATGCGCTCGCCGCGGTAAGGACGCAGAACCACCTCGACCATCACCTCATCGCCGGGCCGGGCTTCTGTCGAATCAGTTCGCGCCGTTTCTATGCGAGCCCAGCGCCGCTCGCGGATCAGATCCAGGTCGATCTCAACCCCTTGCATGTCCGGAGTCTGATAAGCATTGCTGTAGATACGTCCGAATCGTTCGCCCACCGAAACCGCAACTCCTACTGAGGTCGGCTGTGAATCGCCGGGTGCAAACATGTCCTGCATCTGCACAGTCGGATATCCACGAACGGAGATTTTGCCTTGCATGCGATAACTCGCGTCTTCGCCGTATTCATTCAGTCCTTGCAAGGCGTTGTAGACGGTTGCCATCATCACTACCGGCGTGAGCTTCGGGTTGTTCAGCATCTCGTAGTGGAATTCCTTGGGTTTCGATCCACCGTGCAGGCGTAGCGTCACCGGGACCATCTGCGATTCCACGCCGAACTTTCCCATGATTCCCGTATGGCGGTCTTGGACGAACGAGCCGATCGTTTCCGTGCTGGTCGCAATCTTGAATGCATCCAGTGGGGACGGCAGCGTCGCCAGTACCCGGGACTTCGTCATCGGCATATCTGTTTTACCGAACTGGAATAGCGGATGTCCGCACGCAAGTAGTCGTTCCGGATCGATGTAGGTCACCGTGCAGGTAGCGGCAATGTCCATGTCTCCGCGAACCAGCACGATTCCCACCGATGATCCCGGCTCGATCGCTTCGGGCTGCGGCATCGAACTAGATGAACCAGCGCCCATCACTGGCATGATGCCTGCAGATTTAAACTGCGGCATGAACTGCTGCACTGCTTCATTGCTGAATCCGCTGAACACGAGCGGCGCGGAGATCGGAGTCATATAGCTGGCGACCTGTGGCAGGCTCTCCGCTTTCAGCTCTGGTTGACCGCCGCTGATTGACGTGGAGGTTGCTTCTGATTGCGGTCGCGTTGGTGCAAACACGCTTTGCGGCGGCGCGCTGCGATCGAGTTCGTTTATCTCCAGCATCTCCTCTATCGGAGTAATGCCGGCAATGGGTTCTTTGGAGAAAGATCCAATGCGGAGCGACAACGCTCCCACCAGCTTCCCGTCAATGTACACGGGACTGCCGCTCATTCCCGCGACTACGCCGGTGAACTCGACTTTGGTTCCGTGCAGACGCGCGAGGATGATATTGCTCTTGGGCCCGGTGAAATTTTTTAGCACGCCCAGGACTTCTACATCCATGGGTTCGGGTTTGATGCCTTCAAAGACCGTGTAAGCCACTCCACGCATGCCTGCGTGGATCTGGTCGAGGGGCATGATCTCCGCGCGCGTCAGCACCGGCTTGGCCGGAATTGCGCTTGCCGCCGGGTTCACTTTGTCGGAGACAGCAGACGGAGTGATTGTCGCGGAAGTTGGGTTTACAGCGGGGACAGGTTTTTTGTCTCCGGCGAAACTGGTTGAAGTCAACAGACAAGCTAGGCTCAGAAGGAATAGAGGACGGAAGGGAACAGCCATGTTCATACTTTGACACACTGCTTTCGCGTGCAGACCTGCTTTGGCCTGCTTACCTTGATTCGATGAAAGCAGTCCAGAGTAAGTTTCGACTGCTGACCTCAACGCAGGGTAGAATCTACAAAAGCTTGAGATTGAGTATCTATATTAACATGCCAGAGACTCTGGAAAAGGTAAGCAAAATGACCTATTTCACACCAAATCTTCGCCATTCGACGCCTAAAATTCTTATTTCGATCCTGATCGTACTTACCTTGGCGGCACCTAGCATCACTCTTGGGCAGACCACCTCATCGACAACGCAGGGCCAGACTGCTGACCAGCAAAAGCAGCAACAACAGCAGCAGAATCCCGCTGCCGGGGGTCCGCAGGGCGACATCGGTCCCATCGCCGTCCCGAAGAAGAAGACCGAAGACAAACCGCCAGAGAAGCAGGAGAAGGTAAAAAATCCGGCGGGACTCGAAGACTTCTCTCTGCGTGTGAACGTTCCGCTCGTGAGCGTCGATGTCAGTGTGCTCACGAAAAACGGACAGTTCATTCCCGGATTGAAAAAAGAAAATTTCCGCGTCATCGAAGATGGCGTTCCGCAAAAGTTGGCCAACTTCAACGTGACTGAAGCTCCCATCACTGCGGTGCTACTGGTCGAATTCGCGAACACCAATTACGCCTTTATCAATGACATGCTCAACGGCGCTTACAGTTTCCTCGGCTCGCTCAAGCAAGACGATTGGGTAGCCGTGGTCAGCTATGACATGAAGCCCCGGACTGAAGTGGACTTCACGCAGGACAAGCGCGCAATCGCGGGCGCGCTGAACACGTTGCGCATCCCCGGTTTCAGTGAGACCAATC
Organism: Candidatus Angelobacter sp.; assembly: GCA_025462835.1. Lineage (GTDB taxonomy): Bacteria > Acidobacteriota > Terriglobia > Terriglobales > Acidobacteriaceae > JAICLA01. Next base: position 14,600 of record JAOAPH010000125.1, read on the forward strand.
TCTTCGACGCCCTCTATGACACGCTCGATCGCATCGACGGCATCGAAGGCCGAAAGTACGTGATCTTGATCTCCAGCGGCGTGGATACTTTCAGCAAACTCACCTACGACAAGATCCTGAACAAGGTAAAGAACACGCAAAACATCACCATCTATGCTGTCGGAACTGGACGCGCAGTGCGGGAATATTATGATGCTCGCGGCGCGATGGGTTCCATCCAAAGGCTCGACTACCTTCAGGCCGACAATCAGATGAACACATTCGCGAAGATGACCGGCGGAATGTCGTACTTCCCCCGCTTTCAGGCAGAGTTCCCGGAGATATTTCAAGACATCGCCCGGACCATTCGCAACCAGTACACCATTGCTTACCATCCATCCAACTCCAAGCAGGATGGCTCATATCGCAAACTCAAGGTTGAATTGGTAGATGAGAACGGAGCGCCACTCAAGGTGCAGGATCAAAAAGGGAAGAACGTTAAGTATCAGATCATCGCTCGCGACGGATATCGCGCAAAGCAAGTGGTGGAATAATCAGACAGGTTTAAAGAAGTAACGAAGCGTCAGCAGAAGCGCGACGCCAGCGAAGACCACGAATGCCATCTTCACGCCGGGCTCCTTGTTTACTTCTGGGATCAGGTCAGACGCTGCTACGTAAAGCGTGACCCCTGCTGCAACGGGCAAGCCAACATTCAGCCAATGTGACAGCAGTCCCATCATCAGCACACCGGCGACCGTGGCTGCGCCCAACAACGCGGATGATCCAAACGCCGCTCTCCGGCTGCTACCGCTCGCCAGCATCACCGATGCCACAGTAAAGCCCTCCGGAATCTTGTGCAGGAACACCGCCACGAAAATAACCCATCCCAGCCAACTTGAGACCAGGAACCCGGAGGCGATGGCGATTCCGTCAAAGAACGTATGGATCAGCAGCCCCAACAGGACTGAATAGCCCTTGTGGACATGCATGAATTCGTCTGCGTGGGTCTCCTCGCCGTAATGGAAATGCGGCGTGACCGTATGCTCGAAGAAGTGGACGAGCAGATATCCCGCAAGTATGAAGAACGGTGTCCTGTCCCCGGCAAGCTGCGCACCTTCGGGAATCATCTCCAGAATGGCGGCGGCCAACATGAAGCCCGATCCCAACGCCACAAAGTATTTGAGATAGGCTCGCGTCCAGTTCTTCTGGACAATGATGAATCCACCAAAGCCGTTGGCAACGGCAGCGGTCAATCCAAGCACGACACTAAGGACAAGAGGACTCATTGAAAAGGCAAGCAACAAAGCAAGCAGAGCAGGATAACAGAATGAAGCATTCAGCAAGCAGACGAAACTGACTACTGTCTACTTGCTACTGACTACTGCCTCACCCGCTATGCCGGATGTGCATCACGTCTCCGTCCTGCACAATGTAGTCTTTGCCTTCGAGTCGCAGCCAGCCTTTGGACTTGGCGTTCGCTTCCGAGCCCGCCTCCAGCAGTTTGTCCCAGTGAATCGTCTCGGCGCGAATGAAGTGCTTCTCCAGATCGGAGTGAATCGCTCCAGCGGCGTTCTGCGC